>JAJAPY010000025.1 GCA_020523885.1 Candidatus Liberimonas magnetica
TGCCTGATATTCCTGATAAACCCGATAGGCCGGAGATTCCTGATAAGCCTGACAATCCTGATATACCTATTGAACCGGAGATGCCTGATATTCCTGACAAACCGGATAGACCGGATACTCCTTCTCCTCCGGCTGATCCTGTTAAACCAGATATTCCAGGGATTCCTGATAACCCAGATAAACCCGACAATCCTGATATCCCGGTTGAGCCGGATATTCCGGATATACCTGACAAACCGGATAGACCGGATACTCCTTCTCCTCCGGCTGATCCTGTTAAACCAGATATGCCTGATAAGCCTGACAATCCGGATAGGCCGGATAGGCCTGCTCCGCCGGCTTCTCCTGTTAATCCGGATATGCCGGATGTACCTGATAAACCAGTTGCACCTGATATGCCTTGTAAGCCTGACAATCCTGATAAACCGGAGATGCCTGATATTCCAACCCCGCCGGCTTCTCCTGTTAATCCTGAGATGCCTGATATTCCTGATAAACCCGATAGGCCGGAGATTCCTGATAAGCCTGACAAGCCTGATATACCTGATAAACCTGACAAACCGGAAATGCCGGATAGACCTGATAAGCCTGCTCCGCCGGCTTCTCCTGTTAATCCGGATATACCGGATAGGCCTGACAGACCGGATAGGCCTGATACTCCGGTCTCACCTGATATTCCTGTCGCACCGGAGATTCCTGATATTCCTGACAAGCCGGATAGACCGGATACTCCTTCTCCTCCGGCTGATCCTGTTAAACCAGATATGCCTGATAGGCCTGATAACCCTGATATACCAGAGATTCCTGTTGCACCTGAGATTCCTGATATTCCTGACAAGCCGGATAGACCGGATATACCTGACACTCCTACTCCACCGATTGATCCAGTCAAACCGGAAATCCCAGATACACCTGATAAGCCGGTTTCACCTGATATGCCTGATATGCCTGATAGGCCTGATAGGCCTGACAAACCGGATATGCCGGAGATCCCTTCTCCGCCAGATAGTCCCGCTAAACCTGATATACCTGATAATCCTGATAAACCTGATATACCTATTAAACCGGAGGTTCCGGATACACCTGATAGGCCTGATATTCCTGATAGACCTGATATGCCGGATAGTCCTGCTCCGCCAGCTTCTCCTGTTAAACCAGAGGTTCCGGATATACCTGATAAACCAGTTTCACCGGATATGCCTGATAAACCGGATATTCCGGACAATCCTGACAAACCGGATATACCGGATTTACCTTCTACGCCGGCTGACCCTGTTAATCCGGATAGGCCTGATAAGCCCGACAAGCCTGATATGCCTGTCTCACCAGAAACTCCTGATAAGCCAGATAATCCGGATTGACCTGTCGCACCTGAAATTCCTGATAGGCCTGACAAACCGGATAAACCGGATAGACCTACTCCACCATTTTGCCCAGTCAAACCGGATATACCGGATAGGCCTGATAGGCCTGACAAACCGGATAAACCAGTTTCGCCTGATATACCAGATATTCCTGATATACCTGATAAACCGGATATCCCTGACAAACCGGATATTCCGGATATGCCCGCTCCGCCGGCTGACCCTGTTAAACCTGAAATTCCGGATAAGCCTGACAAACCGGATAGGCCTGTCTCACCGGAAACTCCTGATAAGCCAGATAATCCGGATATCCCCGTAGCACCGGATATGCCGGATATTCCCGATAAACCGGATATCCCTGACAAACCGGATAAACCGGAGATTCCGGATATGCCCGCTCCGCCGGCTTCTCCTGTTAATCCGGATATGCCTGATAAGCCCGACAAGCCGGATATGCCTGTCTCACCGGAAACTCCTGATAAGCCAGATAATCCGGATATCCCCGTAGCACCGGATATGCCGGATAAACCAGATAGGCCAGATAATCCGGATAAGCCTGACATTCCTTCTGTACCGGCTGCCCCTGTTAAACCTGATATGCCGGATATGCCTGTCGCACCGGAGATTCCTGATATTCCTGTCGCACCGGATATGCCGGATAGGCCTGACATGCCGGACAGGCCTGATATTCCTGATAAACCGGATATGCCGGATATGCCTGCTCCGCCGGCTTCTCCTGTTAATCCGGATAGGCCTGATATTCCTGATAAACCGGTTTCACCGGATATGCCGGATAGGCCTGACATGCCTGATAAACCTGATATTCCTGTCGCACCGGATATGCCGGAGATTCCTGACAAGCCTGATATGCCGGATACTCCTTCTCCACCAATTGATCCCGTTAAACCAGATATTCCTGATATGCCGGATAAGCCGGATAAACCGGAGATTCCTGTCTCACCAGATATTCCTGATATACCCGACAAGCCGGATAAACCGGAGATACCAGATATGCCTACTCCACCTTCAGCTCCAGTTAAACCTGATATGCCGGATAAACCAGTAGCACCGGATATTCCAGATAAGCCTGATAGGCCGGATATGCCTGATATCCCTGATAAACCGGAGAGGCCGGATAAACCAGACATTCCTTCATTGCCGGGTGTCCCAGTTAAACCTGATATGCCTGATATTCCTGACAAGCCGGATAAGCCGGATACCCCTGTCGCACCGGATATCCCTGATATCCCAGATAAGCCAGAGAGACCGGACAGGCCGGAGAGGCCTTCTTCGCCGGCTAATCCCTGTAAACCTGATATGCCTGATATTCCTGATAAACCTGATAAGCCGGTTTCACCTGATATTCCTGATATGCCTGATATTCCTGATAAACCTGATAAGCCGGATACCCCTTCATCGCCGGGTGTTCCTGTTAAACCGGAGATTCCTGAAATTCCTGATAACCCTGATAAACCTGATACCCCCGTCGCACCGGATATCCCTGATATCCCAGATAAGCCAGAGAGGCCGGAGAGGCCGGATATGCCTTCTCCGCCGTCTGCTCCAGTTAAACCGGATATGCCGGATAAACCAGTTGCACCGGATATTCCAGATAAACCTGATAGGCCGGATATGCCTGACAAACCTGATAGACCGGATATTCCGGATACCCCTTCATCGCCGGGTGTTCCTGTTAAACCGGAGATCCCTGATAAGCCCGATATGCCTGATACACCTGTCGCACCTGATAAGCCGGATATTCCGGAGATTCCTGATATTCCAGACAAACCTGAGAGGCCGGATATGCCTGACAAGCCGGATATTCCGGAGATTCCTGCTCCACCGGCTTCTCCCTGTAAACCAGACAGGCCGGATATGCCTGACAAGCCGGTTTCACCGGATATTCCCGATACTCCGGATACGCCGGATAAACCGGATATCCCTTCTAAGCCGGATATGCCTGAAATTCCTGACAAGCCGGATAAGCCTGACATCCCTTCTGCGCCAATTGTTCCGGTTAAACCTGATATTCCTGAAATGCCGGATAAGCCTGACAAACCGGATGTACCAATCGCACCTGATAGGCCTGATATGCCTGATAAACCTGAAATTCCTGACAAGCCGGATAAGCCTGATATTCCCGAAATTCCAGCTCCGCCGGCTTCTCCTGTTAATCCGGAGATTCCTGATAAACCCGATAAACCCGTTGCACCTGATATTCCGGATATCCCTGATAAGCCTGATAAACCGGATGTACCAATCGCACCTGATATGCCTGATATGCCTGATAAACCTGATATTCCTGACAAGCCGGATAAGCCTGATATTCCCGAAATTCCAGCTCCGCCGGCTTCTCCTGTTAATCCGGAGATTCCTGATAAACCCGATAAACCTGTTTCACCTGATATTCCGGATATTCCTGATAAGCCGCTTATACCAGATATTCCGGTTTCTCCCTGTGTTCCTTGTATTCCAGATAAGCCAGATAGGCCGGAGAGGCCGGAGAGGCCGGAGAGGCCTTCTCCGCCAGCTAATCCTTGTAAACCTGATAGTCCTGATATTCCTGATAAACCTGATAAGCCGGTTTCACCTGATATGCCGGATAAGCCTGATAGGCCGGATAAGCCTGATAGGCCGCTTACACCTTCTGGGCCTGTCAGTCCTGATATTCCGGAAATAGAACACGGTAATCCAGATATTCCTGACAAGCCGGATAAGCCTGATATTCCTGACACAGAACACTCTAAGCCTGATATTCCTGACAAGCCGGATAAACCTGAAATACCTGACACAGAACACTCTAAGCCTGATATTCCGGATATTCCTGATAAGCCGGACAAACCTGAAATTCCTGTTTCACCGGATATTCCGGTCGATCCCGATATTCCTGATATTCCTGATATTCCCGTCAAGCCGGTTAAGCCCGATAAACCGGATGGTGCTACATTAGGGCTCCAGGTCGGAGCTGCGGCACCGTTACTCGTCAATACATATCCGGGCGTTCCGGGTGCTAAAAAGCCTGTTACATTTGAACCTGATTGGTATGGGATAGCTCCGACTGATCCGCCGGTTAGATTGTTAGTGAAAGTAGCTGTTGTTGCGAAAAACGAGTAAGGGGAGGTGGTAAATTGTTCTCTGGGTACAAGAGCAGAACCTTCTACTACTATTTCCAGCCAGTATGTGCCGCCACCCCAGTCAATGGCAGCAAAATTATATCCGAGCCCATTCTGAGAACCGAGCTGATATGAAAATATCCCTGTGCTTATTGTTACATTCCTTGCGTCACTTGACCATATAAGGTTACCGCTCGTAGCTGCGTCATAAATTCTGAATTCAATGGATTTTACATCGCTCACAGGTTGGCCGTTCATGCGCAATCTGCCCTGATAATTAACAGTATTAGGTGTAGCGCAGTAGCTATCAGTTATAAATAATAGCGCTAAAGACAGCACTAGCAATAAAACAAAAGTTATGGAAGCTTTTTGTTTTTTCATAACTTAATCCTGGTCATTCTACGACATCATTTCATCAAAAAACTAATGTTTAAATGTTCAGCACACTTCTTGTTCAATAATAGTATAATATATAGTTTTTTTTTTGCAAGGGTTATTTAAATATTTTTTTGCAAGTCTATTGTTATAGGCATTAAGTTGCCTAACCCTCATTTTTTCAACTTCAAGTTTAGAAATTTATCACCTCTAGATCTCACACACTAAAAAATTTGGGTTTTCTGCAAATTCTTTAGACTGATATTCTAGCAAAATACTGGAAAAATTAATACGGAGATTATTACAGGAAAACATTTGAAAAATGTTTTCTTATTTATATATTATACATATATAATGTTGACACAAGTTAGTCATTCTATAGCCTTCCAAAACAAATCCGAAAATTATGGCAGTATCTGCATTGAAACAACTAAGTGTTTGGATTGTTATTCAAATGTGTAGAGTGGTAACAATAACAAATCGTATCGGATTGGCAAGAATATCAGCTGACTTCGTCTATCATTTTATCGTAAAATTCAACATATTTGTCTTTATTTTCACCAGATCTCCACTTGATGGCTTCTCTGGGATGCTGGTTCAACTGGCCAGTTAACATATATGGGATGCTGTACCCCCAGTCAAGTGAATTCTTCATGGGCAACATAACTTTTTCCGCACATTCAAGAACCGGCCTTAAATGAAACCTGGGATTTTTAAGAAAACCTACAATGAGCTCAGTCGAGCAATTCCCTGCGCCTCTACCCATACCAGACAAGGTTGAATCCAGCCTGCTTGCTCCGGTAACCAGGGCCTCTACTGTGTTTGCAAAAGCAAGCTGCTGGTTGTTATGGGCATGAATTCCGACCTCTTTTCCGCTCCCTTTAAGTACACTAAGAAAAAGTTTGGTCAAATCCCTTACCTGCTCCGCATAAAGCGACCCGAAACTATCTACAATATAAACCGCGCTGGCAGGCGTTTTTGATATAACTTCCAAAGCTTCGGTTATTTCTTTTTCTCCTACAACACTTATAGCCATTAGTTGTAGGCATGTTTCATAGCCCTTGTCATTGGCGTCCTGTATCATATCCACAGCGGTAGGTATCTGGTTGATGTAGCAGGCCACCCTGATTAGATCGATAACACTTTTTTCCTTTGGCAGGAGGTCTTCGTGATAATCCGTCCTTCCTGCATCAGCCATGACCGAGAGTTTAAGCCCGGTCTTGTTGTCTTTGACTATTTCTCTGATATCGTCTTCGTCGCAGTATTTCCATTTCCCAAAATTTGTTTTTGAAAATATTTTTTTTGACGATTTATACCCGATTTCCATATAATTGATCCCTGCTGAAACACAGGTTTCATAAACAGCTTTTACGAATTTATCGTCAAATTTATGGTCATTAATAAGCCCGCCGTCCCTTATCGTACAATCCAATATTTTAATATCCGGCCTATACGTAAGTAAAGTCCCCTTTTTGTCCTTATCCATGTTGTTGTCCGGCACTAATACCTCCGTTCCTTATTTAACTTCTTTTAAAAGCCTCTGTAACAAGCCATCTGTCATAAGTTGTACCTGGTCAGGGGTAAGCTCTTTACAGAAAGCCTTATCCGAATAGATTATTTCGCTGGTCTCAACATCCAGAACGCTTATCGTAAGAAGGTAATGAGCGCCGAGTTTGCCGAACGTCCCTGAAACGATCTTGTTGACATTAAGCAGTTTGCCCATCTTAACAGCGCACTCATTTGAAGTACAACCTGTCTGCTGCAAACCCTGTTCAGCCAGCACCTTTTCCATGTTGTTCCTGTCAACTATCTTGTACCTTTTTGACTTGACAAGGCTCGACCTGAATATCTCCGTAGTAAAAGTTGCCTCTGACATTGATATAGGCGCAAGAGCCTGAAAATCCAGCACAGCCACGTTAAGCTGTTTTCCCTTTATGTCTTTTTCTGCCGTACCCTGTTTAGTTTCTTCTTTTTTAGAAACAGCTGGAGCCGGCGCTTCCGCTTCTTCTTCCGGCAAACCAAACTTCAGCCCCAAAGAAACCATATGCGTATAACCTAAATCACCGAACGTATCCATAGCGTAATCAAGGGTGTACTTTGAGATTTTTAATCCAAAACCCGCCGTTACACCTGCCAGGGCCTCAAAGTTAGCCGAAGCCTTTGTTTTATACCCCGCTCTTATCGCAAAGTTCCTAGTAATAAAACCCGGGACATACTCTATACCGGCATGTATATCCGCATCTTCATCCGATGAAGATACCAGATCGACATCTAATATGAAGTTTTCCATTTTATAAGCACAGCCGAACCTTAATATCTTTGGGAGCTCTTCAATTTCATTCCTGAATTTCACTTCTCCGCCATAGTTTTGTGCTGCAAGGCCTATATTTATATTATTAAAAAGGCTGAAAAAAACGCCGAGATCGCCTACCAAGGACGAGCTCTGCTCATCTTCTATTTTAGACGCTACTTGTTTTAAGTTCAAACCAAAGGATACAACTCCAAACTTTTTTGCATAAGTAAGGCATGTATTCATATCAGTTGCGCTGTAGGTCTGGTTCAGAGCATTTCCTGAAATGTCATATTTATTTATATTGCCTGATCCCAGGTAATTAACACCGATGCCTAGCACTCCGCCAAATCCTTCATGGCAATATGCGGCGTAATCAAATGATATATCCTGAAACCATAAAGCGTGCATCAGGGTCAACTCAGCATTTCCTTTTATTTGAGTAAGCCCCGCCGGGTTCCAGTATATGGCATTTATCTCATCTGATACACCTGTATAGGCGCTCCCCATAGCAACAGCCCTTGCCCCAAGCCCGAGTTTTAAAAACTGAGCGCTTGCCATTTTATTTGCTGCAAACGATAAAGATATGCATAAAATTTGAATAAGAAAAGTCAATGCTATTTTTCTTATCATCAATAACTCCCTTTTTACTCTCTCACCTCTCTTATAAGGCAGGGTGAGCAAGCAATGCTAAGAAAATGCCTTTTGGCAACGACTTGAACTTTTAGGAGTTGCCAAAGTGAAGTGAGCCTGCAACGGCGAACGTCTTTTCGTGCATTGTTTGCTCACCCTGTACATTTTACCTTATTATCCCAAACTTCCCTTTAGCTTTTTCGCCGTTTGCATTCGTGATTAAATATATGTATATACCGCTTGAAACTTTAGCGCCGTTTTCATCTATGGTGTCCCATTGGTAATAGTCAACAGTTGCGTCATTTTTGTTTATGGTCTTTACAAGCATTCCATTATATGTATATATTTTTATTGTTACCTTATGTGTTAGTTTTTTGAAAGTTATAGTGCTTGCATCAAACAACCCGCCGCTTCCAGGTTTTAGCGGGTTGGGATAAACAAAAACACTGTTTAGATCAGTAGTTGGGGGAGGAAGGACCACAGTTTGTTGCTGAGCAGCAGAACCTGAATCTGCTTTAAAAGACGGGCTCTCGGCATTACCGGATGCAGTTTGACCTACTGTGGCAACAACCTGGTAACTTGGAGAAGTGCCTGTGCCTCCTGCAGCTGTCATAAGAGGCCCTGTCAATATATAATTCGTTCCAACCATGGCTGCAGCAAAAAGTACCGGTACGATAAAAAGCATTAATACCGTAGTAGAAGTCGGTTTTCTAAAGCTAAAAAACATACAAAGCTCCTAACCAAATCCCACCTACGCGGTGGGACACGGTTTATTTCATTTTTATAAATACTCTGCCGTCGCTGAGGATATAGCCTACGAAAACTCCGTCTTTGGTTCTCACTTCCCTGTCACTCAGATTAACCATATCTTTATTAACTCTTAATTTGCCCATAAGCGCAACTAAAATGTGGCCCATCTCCATCTCGTCATCCGTTTTATTGTCCGGCTTATCGCCCACAAATCCCGGTTTGCCTGAACATATCCCTAAAAGGGCGTCGCCTTCAACATATTTCCTTGCCCTGCCGGTCCTGACGTTAAGCCCGACTATATCTCCTGGCATTACTGACCCGCTTTCTTTCTCAAACCACTCAGCGTAATCAGCTCCGGAAGATACTAATATCTTATCCTTTTTTCCTACGGGAATTAAAATACTACAAACAGAAATTATGATAAAAAAACCAAATATTATTCCGCTTTTCATAAAAATGTAAAACTCGGAAATTTTACGGATAGGGATTTGTGACTGTATAGGTAACTACAACACCATATAATCTCACAATATTTCCACCTGTAGCAGGATGCATATAAACATGGACATAATAGGTATTTGCCGTATTATCTATTTGTGCACTTACAATGGTTGATGTATTTTGTGATGTAAGACTGGTGGCTCCTGTAAATGATACTTCTGCCATATTTGTCCAAACACCAGAACCAGTAAAATCAAACTTATACATATCTACAAGTACTTTATCTGTTGCTTGAACCGTAGAAAATATTGCTTTTAAATTAGTAACTATAGCGCCATTAGGAAGACAAAGAGGAGCGATCCCATTTATATCTTGCGCCCCATTGATTGTAACATACCCTCTGGTTGAAATGCTTACCATTCCGGAAGTAAATCCAATAAAGGTAGTAGCAGGTATCGTATAATACCTCGTAACAGCTGTCATAGAATACCCGCCTGCATTTATTTCACCTACAGCCTTTATAGAATACGCTGGTGTCGGGAGAGTGCCTATGCCAAGATAACAGCCTCCTCCCAGCCACACAGAAGTTGACGGTGAAATAATCGAAACCGATTGGTTAAATATAGTAGATGAGGAAAATTTAACAAGCCCATTAAATGTGCTTTTATCAACAGTATAAATACCTTTTAACATGCTAACATTGCCTGAAAATGTACTTTTTCCGGCTACGGTCATTGTCGCAGTATTTATACCTTGACCTGCCGTTAAAGTCCTCCCCAAAGTGCAGGGCCCGCTGACAGACAAATTATTGTTCACAGACAAATTTCCTGCAACATTAACCTGGTTATTTACAGATTTGAGAGTCAAAGTTGTATTATTGCTTTGAATATTATTAGCATGGACATAACTTGAAACAAATACGGCATTTGATACCGTCATTGACGACGCATATATGCCTTGATTTGCTGTCGTAAGTTTTGCAAATGTATTCGCACCATTAAATGTATTATTTAAATTTAATATTCCGCTTCCGCCGGATATTGATGAATCCACATAGCTTTTCGTTGCGGCTTCCTGTGCATTTGTCGGATCTGCAAGGCTGATGATTTTTTTACTCGTCATATCAAGAGTTCCGCCGATACTTACATTGCCAGTGACACCCAGGGTACCTGATACTGAGGCAGAGGTTGAAATCGTAACCATTTTTGTAAATGTGTTCTGACCAGAATAAGTGTTTGTGGAATAAATCACGCCGTTATTTCTTGGGACATACTTGGCTGAGATTGAGTCCGAGCCGCCTTCGTAATGAGTTACCGCATGAGGAGCCGGCGCAAGCCCGGTATGAGTATGTATGCCGCCGATAGGAATACTGCCTCCTGTACTTAGAAGCAGCCAGTACGGATTAGAGGTGCTTATTATAGTATTATAGATAGCAAAATTTAAATCACTTTTTGTTATCGTTCCGTTTTTTATATGTGTTGAAGTGACTACTTCTGCAGCATCGTTCCTTATGAACTGAGACCCGTGCAATCCGTCGACTTTATCCGCATTAAAACCTTTTGCGCTTGCGTCGATATTTGAAGCCAGGTCGCTTACCGTAATCGTTCCGTCAATAATTTGATAGCTTCCTATAGTGTTTGCCCCTACGCCGTTATCAAGCCCGGTGGGTTTATTTTTCACGTCAGCCCAGTTCACGCTTTGAGCAAAAACAGCGGTTGAGGCCTTTAACGAATAAAACGAATACGCGGTAGGAACAAGCCTGTACCTGGGGCTCAAGGTCTCATTGCCTATGGTCACAGAAAGCCAGCAAGGATAACTGAATTCAATATTCAACGGCGTTACCTCGCCCAGGTAAACATTGTAAAACCCGCTTGAATCCAGAGTTACCGTCTGAGTTTCATTCCACAAGACCGTACCGTCCGTCCCTAAATCGTATATCTTAAAAATTATTTCCTTGGAGCCTGTTACGGCCTGGCCGGATGCATTGGTTAGCCTTCCCTGAAAACCTATGAGTTTGGGGACTGCGCAATAGAGTTTTAGGAAACTGCCTGTAAAAAGTAGTGTAAAAATCGTTAATACGATAAAACGGGATTTTCTTGCCATTTTAAACCCTCCTGGAATTCTTAAGCTATTGTTTTTGTTAATCGTTTATTTTAATTTCGGCCCGCTAAAAAACTATTTTATTTTACACGAAAAGTATATCAGTATTAGCAATAATTGTCAACACATTTTCAATGTGTTTTTAGTCACATAATTAATCGCCTCTGTTAGTTTATTTAGATTTTTCAAGGATTTCTGGGATATATTCTTCCAGACCGATAGCCATTATATGCACACCGTCAGCACATTTTCTTAATTCTCTTATCATTTCGGCGCAGATATTTATCCCCTCTTTTAACGGGTCTTTTGCTTTTTCTATTCTTTCAACAGCCGCCTTTGGAATGTTAACTCCGGGAAGCCCTGCCATAATTTTTATAAATTGGGCAGATTTAAGAAGAATAACTCCTGGCATTATCTTTGTATTTAAATGCTTTGTTTTTTCAAGGAATATTTTGTATTGTTCAATGTCATAGACCGGCTGGGTTTGAAAAAATACGGCGCCTGCATTTATCTTTTTTTCCATCATCATTATTTGAAGCTCTATCGGGTCAGCTGTCGGGTTTACTACCGCCCCAAGACAAAACCTCGGAGAGCCTTTTAATTTTTTGCCTGCCATATCAACTCCTGATTCAAGGGTCCGGGCAGCTTTCAAGAGCTGGGTTGAATCAAGGTCATAGACAGGTTTTGCATCTTTGTATTCGCCAATGCTGTTGTGGTCTCCACTTATGATCAAAACGTTTTCTATGCCTAAAACGTATGCGCTTAAGAGGTCTGATTGAAGAGCTATGCGGTTCCTGTCGCGGCAGGCCATCTGAAGGATAGGCTCATACCCTTTTTCTTTTAAAAGCCTGCACGTGGCAAGAGAGCCGAGCCTCATGGATGCGCGCTGGTTATCCGTCACGTTTATACCGTCAACTAAAGAACCTATCAAGTCAGCACGTCTTAGCAGGTCTTCGACATCAACACCTTTGGGAGGAAAGAGCTCTGCGGTAATTATAAATTCGTTTGACTTCAGTTTCTGGCAAAGTTTGCTTGTCACAAAATAGTCTCCACAGTATTGATAATTTAATGCAAATTGAAAATTGCAGAGTGCAAAATACAAATTTTAACTACCTTTAAATTATTTTTAATTCTTGTTTTGCAGTTTCAATTTTTCAATTTGCATTTTGCAATTTTCATTAGTATTTCTACAGTTTCCGGCTATTATCTAATTTTTTTGGCTTAGAGTGTTTTCTCGGTTCCATAAAAACCTTAAAAATATTTTCTTTTTTATTTATCTTGTTTAATTTATTATATATCAGCACCCACGCACAATCCAGTTCAGGGTCAACCTCGCATTTGCCGTTTACAGCGCCGCCGCACGGGCCGTTCATAAGGCTCTTTGCGCATCTTGCAACAGGGCATATCCCTCCGGTACTGTCTATGATACACTGCCCGCATATGGAACAAAACTCGTTATAAACGCCGATGCGTTCTATACTGCCCACAAAAACAGGGTCTAATGCCGGTAATAAAGGTTTATCCACTATCTTTTCTATCGCCTGAACCCCTCCTCCGCACGCAAGGACAAGTAGCGCTTCGCTTCTTTTAACTTCTGGCAATTTCGCCAGGTCCTTTTTTACTATGCGCATATCGCACGGCGTATCAAGGACGATAAAACCCGTAACTTCCTTGTTTTCTTTTTTTAACTCTTCTATCATATTTTTTACCTGTTCTTCGCCGCCGGTCTGGCATTTGGCAGCGCAGGCAGCACACCCTACTACAAATATTCTTTTATAGGATTTTATGTTGGAAAGGATTTCGCTGAAAGGTTTTGAGGTAGTTATTATCATTTTGCGCCTATTTTGAGTCCGTTGAAAAAGTCATCAACGGTCTTGATCCCAGTGATTTTAAACTGCGATTACAGTGATACATCAACGATAAATAATCACTGGCATCTTGCAGTTAATCACCGTAATCAAAGATTGTTGGGGTTTTCCAACACTCTTATTTTTGATACAGCTTTGGCAAACCCAAGTTTAAAGATATTTGAAACCACGTTTAAGGCTTCTTCAACCATAGGTTTTACCAGAAGATTTTCATCCCTGGTAAATTTCCCAAGGACGAAATCTTTCGGGTCAGTGTTTAATTCAACAGGTCCTAGGCCGAGCCTGAGCCGCGGGAAATCCGGCGTAGCCAGATGTTCTATTATTGACTCAAGGCCGTTATGCCCGCCTGAAGACCCCCTCTCCCTTAACCGTAGCTTCCCCAGAGGGATAGCAAAGTCGTCAACGACAACAAGCATCTGGCTGGGCAGGATATTGAAATATTCCAGCAGCTGCCTTACAGCCAGGCCTGAATTGTTCATGAAAAGCACAGGTTTTACCAGGATAATTTTGTTCCCGTCAGTATAAAACGAAGATAGCTCAGCTATAGCATGGAACTCCTTCCATTTTTGGTTTTCTTTTTCAGCCAGCAGTTCAACTACCCTAAATCCTATATTGTGGCGCGTTTTCTTATATTTTTCGCCCGGGTTGCCAAGTCCAACAATAATTTTAATATCAGCCATAAATTAATGGAAAACAGGGTCAAGGGGCAAAGGGTCAAGGGTTTAGGAAAGTCTTTTATAATCCTTGCTACTTGACCCTTTACCCTTGACTCTGAGGTTCTATTTTTTTTGTTCTTTTTCTTTCGGAGCAGGCGCCGCTTCTGCGCCTTCTTCTTCTTTATCTTTCTTGCCCTTACTTATAACTTCCGGCTCCATAGGAGCGGCTGCGGCTGCAGCACCCTCAACTCCAGCTTCTGCGGCAACCGGAGCAACTTCCTCTATCTTCATCGGAGCAACTACGTTGACTAAAAGGCTGTTCGGGTCGTTCAACACTTCAACGCCTTCTATCTTCGGCAGGTCTTTGACGGACACGCCGTTGCCGATCTGCAGGTTTGAAACGTCGATATCGATATACGCTGGAATATCGGTGGGCAGGCATTTAACTTTTAATTCGCGCACCGTATACTCTAATATTCCGCCTGCATCCTTTACTCCCGGAGCAACGCCTACTATATGTAAAGGCACGTTTATTTCTATCTTCTGTTTCATGGAGACCGCCATAAAATCGACATGGCTGAGGGTGTGGTCAAGGAGGTTCCTCTGCAATTCTTTTATAATCACAGTCTTTTTATTACCCTCGATATTTAAGTCGATAAGGACATTCTTGCCCACTCCTGAATGAAGGAACTTATCGAACTCTTTAGCGTTAACTGCAACATGGGTTGTTTTTTCTCCATGCCCGTAAAAAACTCCCGGCACTTTTCCTTCTTTTCTTAATGTTTTCAAAGTATTCTTGCTTTTTAATTCCCTTGGTTCTACTCTCAACTCTACTCTGTCCATTGTTGTATCCTCCTAAAATATGGTAGACGGGAGAAGGTAGATGGTAAACGGGTGATACCGTCTACCGTCTACCGTTTACCTTTTGTAATTATTTTACACAAACAGTTCGTTTATCGACTCGTTATTATAGATGCGCCTTATGGCTTCAGCAAGCAGCGGGGCCACGGATAAGACAACTATCTTATCCGCTTTTTTATCCCCGAGAGGGATAGAATTAGTTATTATCAATTCCTCCAGTTCGGACTCATTTATCTTCTGCAGCGCTGAACCTGAAAGCACTCCGTGAGTACACGCGGCATAGACTTTTTCTGCTCCTTCTTTTTTTATGGCGGCAACTACCTTGCACAAAGTCCCTGCTGTATCAACGATATCGTCTAAAATTACCGCTGACCTTCCCTTTACCTCTCCTATAATATTCATTACAGCTGCTTCATTTGCCCTGGGCCTTCTTTTATCAATGATTGCAAGGTCAGCGTCAACCCTTTTTGCAAAGGCCCTTGCGCGTTCCACCCCGCCTGCGTCCGGAGAAACGACTACGAGGTCTTTTATTTTTTTTCTGTTAAAATATGACAGGATAACAGGCGCTGCATAGAGGTGGTCGACAGGTATGTCAAAGAACCCCTGGATCTGGCCTGCATGAAGGTCCATGGCCAAGATCCTGGTTACGCCTGAAGCTACCAGCAAATTTGCTACCAGTTTTGAAGTTATCGGGACCCTCGGCTCTGCTTTTCTGTCCTGCCTTGCATACCCGTAATACGGGAGGACCGCGGTGATCCGTTTTGCCGAAGCACGATGCAGGGCATCGGTTATAATCAACAGTTCCATCAAGTTTTCGTTTACGGGCGTACATGTAGGCTGTATTATGAAACAGTCTTTCCCCCGCACATTCTCATCGATCTTTACCCTGATCTCGCCGTCGCTAAACCTGTTTACGAGAGCCCTGCCTAGATTAATATTCAACTTTTTTACTATCTCTTTTGCCAGCTCTTTATTTGCATTTCCGGAAAAAACTTTTAGGTCCATTTTAGTAACCTCTTTTATGGTAAACGGGAGACGGTAAAAGGTAAACGGTGCAAAAACCACCCATTTACCATCTACCTTCTACCGTCTACCCTTGTTTTTTATTTGCTTGCCCAGCCTTATATTAGAAAAAGGGCCTATGTTCGAATTGCTTTTTACGTTTGAACCCCGGACATGGGAATAAACGATGCACACATCATCCTGGATCCTTGAATCCTCTATAACCGAATAAGGCCCGATAGTGCAGTTTCTTCCTATTACGGTTTCCCCGCTTATGACCGAACCCGGGTGAATCGTTGTATCCCGGCCTATATCTACTTTAAAATCAATATAAGTGTTTGACGGGTCTATTATAGTAACACCTGAGTGCATCAGTTCTTTATTAATTCTCTGTCTTAATATGCTTCCTGCACAGGAAAGCTGTACCCTCGTATTTATCCCGAGTAGCTCATCTTCTTTTGCCCGGGGCCAGCTCCCTACCTTTTTGTCCATATTGTTCAATATTGAAATAGCGTCAGTCAGATAATATTCTTTTTTTACGTTATCGGTTTTTACTTCGTTTAGGGCTTCCCAGATCAAAGGGCTTTGAAAACAGTATATGCCGCTATTTATCTCTTTTATCTTCCTTACAGATTCGGAGGCATCTTTTTCTTCTATTATAGCTGCCACCCGGCCGTTTTTTGACCTTGAGATCCTGCCGTAACCGTAAGCATCCTCAACTAGAGCTGATAAGACCGTAGCAGAGTTGTTTTCTTTTTCATGAATCTGTATAAGAGCCTTTAATGTAGCAGGGTTTACCAAAGGGACATCTGCGCTTATTACAAGTATATCTCCCTTATATTTCTTTAAGTATTTCTCTGCCTGTTGCAAGGCATGGCCTGAGCCGAGCTGTTTTTCTTGTTCAACGAACTTTAGATCTTCGTTCGAAAGTTCCTTTTTTACCTGATTTGCGCCATGGCCTACTACGACATAAATAGCTTCCGGCTCTAAAGATTTTACAGTATCTAACACCCACCTGATAAGAGGCCTTCCTCCCAAGCCGTGCAAAACCTTAGGAACGGAGGACTTCATCCTTGTTCCTTCACCTGCGGCTAAAATTACTACAGCTAATTTCTTCATTTATTATTTTGCCCTAATCCACATTTTATTTTTAAATACTTTCTAAAAAAACAGCTCATAATCAGGTACATATTATAGCAAAAATAGAAGAAACACGAAAATCAGAGATTGTTGAATCCCGCTGGGCGGGATTCAACGACCTTCTATCGGAAGGGTAAAAATAAACTTACTGCCTTTTTCCAAACCTTCTGATTCTACCCAGATTTTTCCGTTATGCAGTTCAATTATTTTCTTGCATATGGAAAGCCCTAAGCCGAACCCCCCTGCATCTTTTTTGAACGTTTGATTAATACGGTAAAACCTGTCAAAGACAGCCTCCAGATTCTCTTTTGCAATTCCCATGCCGTTATCTTCAACGGTAAACTTTACCCCGCCGTTTGTTTTTTCAAACCATACGGCTATTTTTCCCGATTCCTGCGTATACTTTATTGAATTTGTCAAAAAGTTCGTTAAAACACGTTTTATTTGTTCATAGTCACAGTTGACCATAATATCAGCTGCCTGGTAAGTATTGCCGGTTAAAGAAACCTGTTGAACGATATCTATCTTTTTGTTACTGGCTAATGATTCTGTTTCCTTTACGGCTTCCTTCATTATCTTAATAACGGGCGTATCTTTATTTTCCAATTTCCAGCAACCTGCCTCAATTTTTGCGCAATCCAGCATGTCGGTTATAAGAGCCCGTATCCTTTCTGTATTTCTTTTGATTATTTCTAACAATTCATTGCTTTGTTTAATTTTGTCTATTAGTTTCCCTTCATCATCCACATCTTCCTTGCTCATAATTATTTCAAGGGCGCCCGAGATCGCCATAAGGGGCGTCCTAAGCTCATGTGTTATCATCGATAAAAATTCAGCTTTTAACTTGTCTAATTCCTTTAAACTAACTAATTGAGATTTTAATTGTTTTGTTTCATAAGCTTTTGCTATTAAAAGCGACAGTTCATTTATATTGAACGGTTTATTAATATAGTCATAAGCGCCTTTTCTTAAACTTTCAATAGCGGTTTCCATGGTCCCGTAACCTGTTGCTACTATCACCTCTATCTCCGGTTTTATCTCCTTTATTTTTTCAAGAACTTCAATACCGTCAATGCCGGGCATTTTTATATCCGTGATGACAATATCTATTTCCTGCTCATCAACTTTTTGAATGCCTTCTTTCCCGTTCTGCGCGGTTTTGACCGTGTAACCTTCTTTTTGTAAAGCATAAGAAATCATATCTCTTATACCCTGCTCGTCATCAATAATAAGCACTTTTACATCGTTTTTTATTAACATGTTTTTTTTCCTTTTGCTTAATGCTTCCTGCATTATTTTAATTATTTCTTCCGTGTTAAAAGGTTTGTACAAACAGGTATATACCCCTAATTTTGTTGATTCAGATTCCAGTTTAAAATCGCTGTCAGAACTACTGCTGGTAATTATTACAATTTGTTCCGGCTTAATCTGTTTTATCACTTTGAGCACTTCCATTCCATTCATATTCGGCATATGGATATCAAGAATAACAATATCAAACACCTCTTTTTTGAATATTTCTATGCCTTCTATCCCGCCGCAGGCATCTGAGACAATAAATCCTTTTGGCTGCAAAAGGAATTTTAGTAAGTCTCTAATCCCCTGCTCATCGTCAATTATCAATACTTTATTATTCATGTTTTTTATGTTTTAGGTAATTTTATTATAAAAGTAGTTCCTTTACCTACTTCACTTTCAACTTCGATCGTCCCGTTGTGCTTCTGGATTATCTCAAAAGAGAGGCTCAAACTTAATCCAATGCTCTTAACCGTAGCCGCTGTTTTAGAGAACGGTTCAAATATGTGTTTCTTTGTTTCCTCCGTCATCCCCATACCTGTGTCAGCTAAAGCTATCTCGATATGGGTTTCTGTCTGTCTAGTTGCTATTGATATTTTCCCGGTTTCAGGCATAGAGCGCATCGCGTTAGCGCACAAATCTATTATCACTTGCTGTAGCTGGTTCTTATTCACTTGGATAAACGGCAAATTACTGCCATACTCCTTTGTTATTTCTATTTTGTTTAATTTTGCCTGAGCTTCTATCAGTGGAATTGTCTGTTCAATAGTTTTATTTATATCGACGGTTTCTTTTCCTGTCTTTTCTGCTCTGGAGAATATCAATAGATCTCCTACGAGTTTCTTGCATCGTTGCGCTTCCCGCTCTATTGATTTTAAAGGCATATATAAGGGGTTATCTTCTTTTATATCATTGGCAAGGACCTGAGCAAACCCCAAAATCACTCCCACCGGGTTGTTCATCTCATGAGCTACGCCACCGGCTAATTGCCCTATGACTCCTATCTTCTCTGAATGAATAAGCTGGGTCTGAAGTTTATTTTTTTCCACTTCTGCCTGCTTACGTGCAGTAATATCCCTAAATATTCCTATCAGATAAGTTTTGCCATTTATTGTTACAGGAGATGAACTAATATCCGCATAGATAACATTCCCGTCTTTTCTTTTTATCGGAATATTTTCCGCCAATATTCTTTCTGTTCTAGCTAGTTCTTTAAATTGTTCTACAACATACGGCATATCTTTTTCAGGATGGATATCCACAACCCCCAGGGTTTTAATCTCTTCCAAGTCATACCCCGTCATCTTGCATATCATGTTATTACCCATAAGGAATTTCTGAGTTTGCGGGTCCGCAACCAGTATCCCATCCATGGCATTTTCAAAAATACATCTGAATTTTGCCTCGGATTCCTTTAGTTCTCTAGTCCTTTCCTCAACTTTTTGTTCTAAGGTTTTACTATACCCTTTTATTTCTTCGACATAATTTTTGATGTCATCGATCATCATATTTATGCCCATTGCAAGCGAATCAAGGTCATCATTCCTGCCTGAAAGTTTAATTTGTACAGAGTAATCCCCTCTCTCCACTTTCATAATTGTTTCGATTATTCCACTTATACGGTCTTTTTCTATTCCATTATCCATTTTATTCCTTCAGCCAAGCAAGAGCATCTTCCCTGTTCTTGAAAAATTTATTATTTTTCCTTTTTGTTATGCTTATAACAAAAGATGCTATCACTCTGGCAACAGGATGCATTCCGAATACAGCAACCTTTCCGACTTTTTCATGGTCAGACACTTCCTGCCGTATCTTTCTTGCTTCCGGCGATTGCTTCCCGCACCTGTTAATGTCTATAAGAAGATTTACCTTTCCTTGGGCCATATTTATAAATTTGACTTCAACTTCTCTCATTGCAGCCGCCATCTTTTCATCTGAATCCCCTGCAGCAGTAATATAGAGAATATTATCTTCGCCAGAATAAATCTTAGTTTCTCCTACCCAAATTTCTCTTTCACTTACTTCCCTTAGTTCCATTTTTTACTCCATTTAATTTATCGGCAATTTTATCCTAAACACAGACCCTTTGCCTGCTTCACTTTCTGCTTCGATCGTACCGCTGTGGTTTTCAATTATCTCAAAACACAGGCTCAAACCTAAGCCTGTTCCTTTACCTATTTCCTTCGTTGTAAAAAACGGCTCAAATATGTGCTTCTTTACATCCTCAGTCATCCCTGTGCCTGTGTCTGACACATCTATCTCAATACGGGTTTCTACCTGCCTTGTGGTTATTGTTATCTTACCGCCTTGAGGCATAGCGTCCATTGCATTATTGCATAAATTTACTATAACCTGCTGAATCTGGTTCTTGTTTACAACAATATGGGGTAAATTAGCTGCATAACTCCTTGTTATTTTTACATTTTTTACTTTTGCCTGAGCATCTATTATAGATATTGTCTCTTCGATAGTTTCATTTATGTTGGTATTCTCTTTCTCTGTCTTTCCTGCCCTGGAGAACGTCAATAAATCTCCTACGAGTTTCTTACATCTTAGAGCTTCCCGCTCTATTGATTTTAACGGCATATATAAGGGGTCATTTTCTTTTATGTCGTTGGCCACCACCTGCGCAAACCCCAAAATCACTCCCATAGGGTTGTTTATTTCGTGAGCTACGCCGCCTGCTAACTGCCCTATAGCTGACATTTTATCCGCCTGCATAAGCTGTCTTTGAAATTTTTCTTTTTCTTTTTCTGCCTGCTTGTGTTCAGTAATATCTTTGTCTATTCCACGATAGCCTTTTATATTGCCCTGTTCATCTAATAAGGGGACACCATTGGTAAGAAGGCAGACTTGTATGCCATTCTTGGATAGGTTCCAGTTTTCTAAGTCTTTGATCGGTTCTTTATTTTTTATTATTTCAGAAAATATTTTACCTATCCTTTCTGCTTCCTTTGGCAGCATCAAATCAAAGGGGGTCTTCCCGATGAGCTCTTTTTCGGTATAACCCAAAATATCTTCAACCTGATTTGAGCAAAATGTGTACACCCCCTTTTCGTCAACCTCCCAGATCCAATCAGCCATGCTAAAAGCGATATCTTTAAAACGTTTTTCGGATTTATTAAGTTCTCTTGCTCTTTCTTCCAGCGCTTCCTTGGATTTTTTCAGATCTTTCGTCATCTTATTAAAAAAATTACTCAGGATTCCCAGCTCATCTTTAGATCTACTCTTTACTTCATAATCTAAATTGCCCTGAGCAATTATTTTAGTGGCGGAAATTAAATTTTTTATCGGAGAATTAATATATGTATTTACTATTAAGGTAACCGCAACAATTACAAACAGTATTATAGCCAACGAAACTATGAGCATTATTTTTCGCAGTTCATTTAGTTTATCATTAAACGAAACTAAAGAGATCGCGACTTTCACTTTGCCGATCTTTTCTTTTTCAGATTTTCCTTCGATATTCAGGAGCATTTCTTCTCCTGTGTTTGCTGTTTGATTCTCGCCTAATATCGCAGTTGAAAATTCCTTGATCGGCTCATCTGCTGGTTCCTTTCCGGCATTAACCAGAGTAATCCCTTTATCATCTTCAACCTTTACAAAAACTATATCTTTCTGACTTAAAACATTGCTTGCCAACCTGTTAAGTTCTTCTTTATTTAAAGTTAACACCCCATATACACAATTCATTGCAAGGTTATCTACTAAAGAATTTACCCTCTCGCTCAACTCTATTTCTAACCCTTTTTTTTCGTGGTGCACACTAAACCAGCCTAAAAAAGAAGTAGCAAGTATAGTCAAAACAATGCCGGTTAGAAAAAGTTTTGTTCTAATGGCGAGGTTCATTCTTCGAAAACCTCAGAAGCATATTTAGGCATATCACCGGATAACTTTATTCCGATTTTTTTAGCTGCGATAAGGTTTAAAGATAGCCTGGTTTTTCTGGGAAAAGCCAGTGGAATAGTGCCCGGTTTTTCACCTTCAGCAATTTTTAAAGCTATCTCGCCGCTTTGCCTGCCGATATCATTAAAATCACAATCTAACGAAAAAAGTGCTCCGGCTTTTGTATAAGGCGAGGAAAGCCCGATAACCATATATCTTTTTTCAAAACTATCAGATAGCAGGTATTTTACTGACTCAGCAAAATATATGCTGGAATCCGGAACCATTAAAAAACAATCTATCTGCCAGGATAGCTCTTTAAGCGCTCTCGGAAAATCCTTTACGGAACTAACTTCTTTGCTAATAAGTTCTAAACCCAATTCCGTACAGGTTTCCGATATTTTTTTATATTCCCCGGATTCTTTTGTTGAATAAATAAAACCGATTTTTTTAGTCCCGGGAAAGATTTTCACAGCTTTTTCCAGTTTTATCTTAGGGGAAATATTAATCGATACTCCTGCAATATTCTGACCTGTATCTTTTTCATCCTCAAGAGACATCGAAAATACCACGGGAATATTTTTTATTTTTTCCTTTGCCAAATTTAAAGCTCGTGTTCCAATAGCAAGAACTATATCCGATTTTTCCCTGCTTATTTTTGAACAAATCAGTTCAGGGGGCTCTTCTTTCAAATGATGCTCAAAGGACAATAAAGCTATTTTCTTTTCATCAAAATATTTCTTAAATCCTTCCCACGCTTCCTGATACGGTTTTTCATCTGATGAAAAAATAACAGAAACTGATACGCGGTTGACACCAAAACACAAAGAAGTCAAAAATATTAATAACACTATAAGAGACCATAGTTTTGTCATTTTTATTTACTTATTTATATTCTCAGTTTAGAATTGTTTCACAAATATCGGGTTTAAAACTCCTGAGATAACGTTAGTGTCGCCCTTCTTCCAATCTTCTGGTTTGCTATTGGATACTCGTCATATTTTGTATCAAATAAATCTGCTATAGCAAGCGATAGTTCAGTGCCTGATGCTATCTTATAGCCGAGATAAGTATTTGCTATGGTATATGCCGCAGCATTTCCGCCGCCGCCCCAGCTAGAAACATATTTCCATACGGTAGCATCCACGTAGTTTACGGAAAGACTGCAAGTAATGCCGTTATTGAAGCTCGCAGTTAGTTTAGCATTTGCCGTGTTCTTCGGCGTATTCATAAGAAAAGTCCTGAAATCCGCAGAGGGATTGGCTGTAAGCTCCTTTTGCTCAATATAGGTGTAGTTGACCAGGCCGCTCAGCCATTTCGTGAACAAATACTTCAACTCTGCTTCGTAACCTGTAACCTGGACTTCGCCGCCGTTGGCAAAGTCTATAGTCCTTGGAATCGTCATTCCTGGCACAGGCCAAATAGACGTGGTATTGGTGAAAATAAAATCCTTCACGTTCATGACATAGGCGTTTACTTCAATGCAAACATCGGCTATCATACCCCGGTAGCTTGCCTCATAAGACTGCATTTTCTCCGGCTTTAAGCTCGGGTGGCCGGAAACATCGTAGTAAAGCGTAGGAGTAACATATATCCTTGTGTAATAATATGATTCGATAAAATCCGGGTTGCGGTATGCAAGGCCCTGGGTGATAAGGAAACGGTGATTCTTTCCCCAAGGATAGAACATCAGGCTTAGGCGGTTTGCATAAAAAGGATCTGGGGTTTCGTCTCTTTTATCGTACCGCATTCCGCCGTTTAAAGTAAACCAACTGGTTATTTTATACGTGTTGTCAAAATACACCCCGGACTGGTTCTGATACTTTTTTCCATCTAAGGCGGTGTCATAAATATTTTGTTCTGTTGCAGCGCCCCAGACCAGAGTATCGCGCTCAAAGAGATTTACGGTATTCTGTGCTTCAAGTTTACTTCTTTTTGTCATAGATTCACCTGTAGACTGAGTTGTGGACCCGAATGAGTACCCGCCTCTCAAGTCCTGATCTATAGTGTAAGCGGTTATCAGTATATCAGGCTTATTAACCTTATATTGAAGATTTGCCAGAGAATTGCCGTGGCCGGCAAAATTCATAACACCGGTACTTTCGTATTCAATTTCAGATTTTACCGCATGCGACCCTCCTCCCCACAATGAAAGTTTTGAATTGTTGTTGATGTTATAGTCCACCGCTACCCTACCCGAATATCTCTGTTGGGTCGGGTTGCTGGAATAGGCAGGCCTTCCGTAATTATCGCGTTGATCGTAAAAACCCGAAATACGGTAATCTATTTTATCATTTATTGCCCCGCCGTACCGCAGGGAGCCAAGATAAGTGTTATATTCGCCTCCTGTTACAGAGGCCAGGCCGCCTTCGGTGTCTTTGAGGCTTTTGGTAATGACATTAATAACACCCGCCATGGCATTGGCGCCGTACAATAAAGAGCCGGGGCCTTTCATTACCTCAATGCGGTCAATTTCGTTCAATGCAACCGGGAGACTGGTGAAAAGACCGTCTTGATATGTGCCCGGCCCCCACGGCATGCCGTTTACAAGCAGGAGGATTTTATTCATGGGCAGTTTGTCTAAACCCCTTAAACCGCCGATGTGCATACTCCCCGCCGTGCCATGACGAATATTCAATCCCGGAACCATGGTCAGCGCCTCTCCTAACTGGGTGGCGCCGGAAAGCTTAATATCCTCTGCTGTGACAATATACATCACTGCGGGTGCTTCGGATATCCTTTGTTCTGTCTTACTTGCAGTTACCACGCCTACGTTCATAAACAAAATATCCTCTGAACTTATCTCTTTTGCTTCACCATTAATAGCACATAATCCGGCCCCTGCTAATATATAAAACAAACTTTCCAAAACTGTTGCCTTTTTAAAAAACATTTTTACTCCTTTTCCACCTTATGCAATAGATAGGAAGTTTGCATGTATTTGGGGTCAGGTCTTGCATGTCGAGGTTCATTCTTCGAAAACCTCCGACGCCTCTTTAAGTATATCATCAGACAATTTTATTCCGACCCTTTTAGCAGCAATACGGTTTAACGAAAGTCTGGTTTTTCTAGGAAAAATTAACGGGATACTGCCGGGTTTTTCACCTTCAATAATTTTTAACGCTATTTCACCGCTTTGCCTGCCGATATCATTTAAATCGCAATCTAGGGAAAAAAGTGCCCCGGCTTTTGTATAAGGAGAGGAAAGCCCGATAACCATATATTTTTTTTCTAAACTATCAGACAACAGATGTTTTACTGATTCTACAAAATATATGCTGGAATCCGGGATCATTAAAAAACAATCTATCTGCCAGTCTATTCCTTTAAGTGCACCGGGGAATTCCTTTGCGGAACCAACCTCTTTGCTGACCAGTTCTAAACCCAATTCCTTACAGGTTTCTGAGATTTTTTTGTATTTCAAGGATTCTTTTGTAGAATATATTAAGCCTATCCTCTTAATCCCGGAAAAGATTTCCTTAGCTTTTTCAAGTTTCAGCTTAGCCGGGATATTCATTGCCACTCCTGTAATATTCTCACCCCTATCCTCTTCGTTCCCAAGAGACATTGAAAACACTACAGGAATATCTTTTATTTTCCCCTTTACCGAATTCAAAGCCCGCATTCCAATAACAAGGACTAGATCCGGTTTTTCCTTGTTTATTTTTGAAGAAACCAGTTCAGAGGGCTCCTTCGACAAATGATGCTCAGAGGGCCTTAAAGCTATTTTATTCTCATCGAAAAATTTCTTAAATCCTTCCCAGGATTCCTGATACGGTTTTTCATCCGATGAAAAAATTACAGAAACCGATACCTGTTTAACACCAAAACATAAAGAAGCCGAAAATAGCAGCCATACAATTATAGGCCAAACTTTTGTTTTCATTTATACTTTTATCATTCTCAGCTTAGAATTTGTAACTTGCCTGTATATTTATTCTTCTTCCAAGTTCTTCCGAAGTTGACAGGTCGCCTGCAGGGATCAAACCTGTACCCGGTACACCCTCATAAAAGTTTTGATCGAACAGGTTAAACGCGCTTAGGGACGCATATATCCTGTCTTCTATAAATGCATAGCCTACACATAGATTCACAATTGTGTATGCTTTAAGACTGATCAGGGATTCCGCCTGAGCTGCGTTGATGTAGTCATAAACAATGCTATCCACCCATTGCCCTGATAAATTTGCAGAGATGCCGTTTCTAAACTTCATGTCAAACCCGGCATTTACCCTGTTCTTTGGGTCATCCTGGCGCACCCAGTCTTTCTCATTTGTAAGGTTAGTGCCTGTGTTATCTTCTTTCTCTCTGGTTTGGGCATACGTGTAATTCAACGTGCCTTTAAGCCAATCTGTAAATAACACATTGAAGCCAAGCATAGCTCCCACATTGTCGGCACCGCCGCTATTTTCAAAAGTAGTTGTAACGGACACTCCTGTTGGATCTATGGCATCTCTTGCTACAATAAAATCAGAATACTGGTTGTAGAATACCCCAACTTTCCCCTCTATAGTACTCAGCTTGTATCTATACTCTGCCTGGTATGCCGTGACCTGTTCCGGGCTAAGGTTCTGGTTGCCCAAAATTATGGCGGTGATGGGAACGAAAGCGCCTGCAAGAGGGTTAAACACAAGGCTTGTTGTCGTGCGGTCAAAATATGATTCCACAAGAGTCGGGTTGCGAAAAGCCTTGCTTACTGAACCTAAGATTGATTGGTCTTTGTTTATAGCATACAACAGAGCTCCCCTTGTAGAAACCTGGCTCTTTATAAGAGGATGGCTGTCATACCTGGCGCCCAGCACTAATTTTAATTGGTCCGTCATCTGGTACTGGTCCTCCGCAAAGACTCCGTATATGTCCTGGGCATGGTCAGAGGATACGATTTCATTTTTTTGCATTCCTAGATTGCGGTAGTCAAGCCCCCAAACCAAGGAATGCGTGTTCCCGATTTCAAACGAATGCTGTAATTCCACATCAAAATTTGTTGTCTTAAAATACCAGACATCGCTCATAACCGGAAACTTTATAGACATATCAGCGTTTTTGACATAGGAGCGTATGCTAAGGGTTCCTAAGGTATATGCGGCCTGCGCATAATCATTATTATATCCGGAAGGGTTAACCCCTACTCCCACGTTTTCACCACCGAAGAATTTTTGATTTAAGCCGTAGGCCCTGCCTGCCGAAAAAGAGAGTTTGCTTTTCTCCGATATTTTATAATCAACAAGGGCATTGGCCCTGGATACCTGCCCGGCATCTTTAAGGGGCGTATCTTTCCATTCATCCAGTTTATCAAAACCTGCCGATACTTTATAGTCAACTTTTTGTGTAGTCTTTCCGTGAATGATAGATGTATTGAATAAGCTGGGAGTTCCTCCCCGCACATTGATATTTGTCCCGTTTATCTGTTCCGGTGTCTTGGTAATGATGTTTATTATCCCTGAATATGCATTGGCACCGTAAAGTGATGACCCGGGGCCGTTTATGATTTCTATACGCTCAATTTCATCCAGGCCGATTTGTTGCTGGTCCCATAACACAACGTTGTAAACGTCCCAGTCAATAGAGCGTCCGTCAATCATTACGAGCAGGAAATTGTTGTTCCCCTCATGGAAACCGCGTATAAACACAAACCTATTCCTTGAGGAAATACTCGTGAGGTCTATGCCTGCTACCATCCGGATGGCCTCAGGAATGTTTGTTGCGCCGCTGTCTCGTATTTCTTGAGCTGTCACGACTTCAACCGAAGCCGGAGCTTCTGTCACAGGCTGTTCTCTTCTTGAAGCCGCTATAACTGACGGTATCTCCATAAAAAACAACTGCTCACCGCCTTGTTCCTCGCTATCTCCATAAGAAACCTGCGGGACAAAACAAAAACAAGCACAAACCAATGATGCAATGAGCCAAAACTCTTTTTTCATGACTGCTCCTTTAATGATTCATTTACCTTATTAATAAGGTTTTTTTCAATTTTAATTGAAAAATATTGCTGATTTAACGAATGGGTCATTGCCGGGCTTGATATGACAATCCGGTTAAAACTTAAATGCCTTTCTGGATTCACGTTTTCACAGAAATGACAATCTAAAGTAATATAATATTGATTGCAAATATTTTGCGTTAACTTATTTAAAAATCAATATATTTAATTAAATATTTTTAACCTATTTAGGAAGGAACCTAAACTAACTTATTAAAGTCTCTAAAATATGCTATATTTTCCATATATAAACTTAATCCACAATGTTATCCACATTATCCACAGGCATTAATTTTGCATATTCCAAATTATTCTAATACCTTCTAATGTTAGTTCAGGAATTATAGCTTTTACTTCCTTTATATCACTTGTTATCAAAGGTGCCAACCCTCCGGTTGCTATAACCTTTGGTTTTGGCATCTCCTTACTGATTTTAGCTATTATTGCTTCAACTAAGCCTACATATCCGTAATAAATGCCTGATTGTATTCCAGAAATAGTTGATTTTCCAATTATATTTTTTGTTTTCTTTATTTCGACTAACGGCAATTTAGCTGTTTTTCTTGCCAGAGACTCTGCTGATACTAAAATACCCGGGACAATAGCTCCGCCAAGATATTCCCTATTTTTACTGATACAATCAAAAGTCGTGGCAGTTCCAAAATCTACTACTATTATCGGACCGCCAAAAAACTCATAGGCTGCAACTGCATCCGCTATCCTGTCAGCGCCTATCTCTTTTGGATTATCATATGAGATTTTCAGGTATTTTTGATTTATTGCTTCAACAAAAAACGGTTTTTTACCAAAATATTTATTTGATACTTCTTCAAAGGGGTCATTTAAGTATGGAACAACGCTTGCTATTGCGGCCGCTTTTATATTTTTATATTCTATCAAAGAATACCTGAGCAGGTCAAGAATCCTTAAAGCATATTCATCTGAAGTGCTGTTCGGGTCTGTAGCCAGCCTCCATATCTTGGCCGGGCCCTTAAGTGCTCTACCTGACTTTATTTTAAAAACACCTAAAGTTATATTAGTATTTCCAATGTCTATGGCTAAAAGCATTTTTTCGGTAAAAGGTAGCTGGTAGATGGCAGACGGTTTTGCCGTTTCCCTTCTACCGTTTCCCGTTTACCCCTCAAAAATATTATTTCCATTCACATCATTCGCCACTATTACAGGAAAATCTATCACTTCAAGTTTATGGATAGCTTCCGTTCCCAAGTCTTCAAAAGCTATTATTTGGGAGCTTTTCACTTTTTTAGATAAAAGAGCCCCTATCCCGCCTGTAGCCGCAAGATAAACTGCACTATTTTTCTTCATAGCGTATACAACTTCATCTGACCTGGGCCCTTTCCCTATAGTAGCTTTTAACCCTAAACTTAAAAGTAAAGGTGTATATTTATCCATCCTGTTTGACGTCGTAGGCCCGCAGGAGCCTATTATTTCGCCGGGTTTTGCAGGGCACGGCCCGCAGTAATAAATAACAGAGTTTTTTAGATCAAAAGGCAGGACTTGTTTTTTTTCTATTATTTCCACAAGCCTTTTGTGTGCCGCATCCCGGGCTGTATAAATCGTGCCTGAAAGCAAAATGCTGTCGCCAACCTTCAACTCACTTATTTTTTCTATTAATTTTGATACAGTTAGGTTTCGTTCCATATTATTTTTAGCGTAGAGCGTATAGCATTTAGCGGATAGAAAATCAAACGTCCTTAAAAATCTATTTTTGTGATCTTTTCTGTTTATCCTTTAGTTTTTTGTTTTGTATTTTTAATTTTTTAATTTGCTTCTCTAATTTCTCTTGCTCACTTATATAAGTTTTACAAACAAAGGTTTCAATATTATCTATTTGCTGTTCTACTAATTCTTCCTTATTATTAAACTTTCTTAACTCTGTCTTATTTTTTATATCGTTATGATATCTATATCTTCGAAATCTATCTCCTATACAATTCCAAGCATTACAAATTAAAGGTATAAGACTTATTAATGAAGCAATAGAACCTGCTATGTATAACAACTCTAATCCAGTTTCATGCTCAAAAACAATAATACGATTATTGTTTTTATCTTCAACCAGCCATGCTGAACGATTAACATTAATACTATTAATACTAATGTTCGGAGTATGCTTTAAATACTCAACTAATTCATGATAATCTGAACTATGGACACAGTTTTCACGAAATTTAACTGAAATAATATTTTTTAAAATTTTTATTTCAAACAATTTTTTAGCAGCATTAAATCTTTCTAAAAATTCTTGTCTTCTGTAATCCATAATATCCTATCCGCTATACGCTCTACGCTATCCGCTCTAAATAATTTCCGTTATCCTTCTAAGCGAATGGCACTGCATGCTGACGGCAACGGGTAGCGATGCAATATGGCACGGGGCGGTTTCTATGTGCACTGCCAACGCGGTAGTGTCGCCTCCAAGGCCCATGGGTCCGATGCCTGTCTTGTTTATTTCTTTTAGAAGATCATCTTCAAGTTTGGCATAAATAGCGTCTTTTGAATACCGGCCGATTTCCCGTAACAATGCTTTTTTTGATAAGAGGGCAACACTTGAGAAGCTTCCTCCGATACCTATGCCCACTACTAAAGGAGGGCAGGCATTGATACCTTTTGTCTTTACAGTGTCTAAAACAAATTCTTTTATAGCTTCAAGACCGCTTGACGGCGGAAGCATGACAAGCCTGCTTGCATTTTCAGTCCCGCCGCCCTTGGCCAGAAGCGTCACCTCAAGCTTATTCCCGGGCACTATCTCAGTATAAATTACAGCCGGCGTATTGTCATTACTATTAATTCTTTTTAAAGGATCGCTCACAATTGATTTGCGCAAATACCCATCTTTATACCCGATAGCCACGCCTTTATTTACCGCTTTTGACAGGTCCTCTCCGGTTATTTCCACATCCTGTCCGATTTTCAAAAATATCTCCGCAATACCGGTATCCTGGCACAGGGCTATGTCCCGGTTTTTGGCAAGCCTTGCGTTTTCAAGGATCTGCCCGAGTATAGTTTTTGCGCTCTCGTTTTTTTCTTTTCCGAAAGAATCCTGCAAAGCTCTCCAGACATCTTCCCCAAGAAAATAATTTGCTTGTTTGCAAAGACTTTCAACTGTTTGAGTGATTTTATTTGAATCTATCTGACGCATAAATTCAGCGATAAGCGGTAAGTTGTAAGGATTAAGTAAAACCTTTTTGCTGTCTTGTTTATATCTTAATTCTTACCGCTTAATCCTTAATCCTGATTACAAATGTATCTTCGACTTCTTTATCAGCCCTGTCTTCATCATGGTTTTAGTGATGGCACGGCTTCTTACTATCATTTCCCTTGCTTGTTTATACAGCTGGCCTTTGGACAGTTTTTTCTGGGCAACCTTTTGTTCTATAGCCTTTATCCCGACGCTTGCAGCAACCCTTGGATAAATCTCCCAGTCATCCATTGTAGGGAGTATCTTTTCAGGTGAAAGCTGGTTTGCCTTTATGCAATTGGCAAGCTCGTTGGATGCGGCTATGCACATTTCATCTGTTATAGTATTTGCCCGTACATCCAGGGTACCGCGGAAAACACCGGGAAATCCCAGCGAATTGTTTACCTGGTTTAAAAAATCGCTTCTTCCTGTTGCGACTATGGCGGCTCCTGCTTCTTTAGCTTCCCAGGGCCATATCTCCGGCACCGGGTTAGCGCATACAAAGACAATAGGGTTTTTTGCCATTTTAGCTATCCACTCTTTCTTTATCACATCCGGGCCCGGGGTGGATAATGCTACAACTATATCTGAATTTTCCAAAGCTTCAGGTATCTGGCCTATAACGTTTTGGCTGTTCGTTATAGAACACATCTCCCACTTTTCATTATATTTACCTTCAAGATCGGTCCGGCCTTTATGTAAAGTACCTTTTGAATCTGTCATAATTATTTTGCCGGGGTTAGCTCCGTACGTCATAAGAAGCCTTGCTATACAGATATTTGCCGCACCTGCGCCTACAAGGGCGACCCTGGCATCGGCTATTTTTTTATTTACTATCTTTAATGCATTGATAAGGCCTGCAAGAGTGACCAGAGCAGTTCCCTGCTGGTCATCATGCCAGACAGGTATCCTGCATTCTTTTCTCAATATGTTCAAAATGGGGAAACATTTCGGCTGTTCTATGTCTTCAAGGTTGATCCCGCCAAAAGACGGCTGCAAAAGCTTGACCGTAGCAATAATAGTGTCTTTATCTTTTGTATCAAGGCATAGAGGGACAGCGTCAACACCGCCCAGGTATTTAAACAGGATAGCTTTGCCTTCCATGACAGGAAGCCCGGCTTCAGGCCCGATATCTCCAAGCCCAAGGACCCTTGTGCCGTCAGATACGACCGCGATAGTGTTCCATTTGCATGTATATTCATAAGCAAGCTCGAGGTTTGCCTCTATTTCCTTACAAACCTTTGCTACTCCCGGGGTATACCAGACGGAAAAATCGTTCATATCATTTATTCGGCATTTCGGGACTATCTCCATCTTCCCCTTGTAAAAAGAATGAAGCCTGCTTGATATCTGGGATGGCCTTTGAGCATTTTTTATCAATGTTTTTGAGTTTTTCATATAACCTCTAACCTCTTTTAAATTAAACTTCGTTTAATTTTGATTACAGTGATGAAAACCCTGATTACGGTGATTAACTACAGATTACATTGATTAATCCTCGTCGAAGTATCACTGTAATTGCAGTTATCAATCACTGTATCAGGGCTTAATCACTTTAATCAGTCTAATGTTTTTTATTAAACAAAAAATGCCGAAAACCATTATAGAATCAGCTCTTTGTTTCTATTAATGGTACCCGGCATCTATATTATGATTTGTTCTCCACAAATTCTTTTATGAGCAGGTCAATTATTTGAGGGTCAAACTTGGTTTCTTTGCCAAGTTTTATCATCTGATTTATACGCTCAGGGTCTATGCCGCCTATATGCATCTCATCTATTATTTCAGCTATCGCCACGATCCTTGCTCCCAAAGGTATTTTATCTGCGGCTAAGCCGTCAGGGAAACCCGTGCCGTCATAATTTTCATGATGATGCCTGATGATCGGAACTGCGCCTTTAAGCAGATTTATGTTCTTGACCATCTCAGAACCCAGTTTTGGATGAGTTGTTTCAGGGTCCATGTCACGAACGGTGATAACGCCCTGCTGGATCGAAATATCAAGCTTGACATTGAGTATTCCGATATCGTGAAGCAAAGCACCGTAGTAAAGGTTTTTATATTCCTGGCCTTCAAGCCCCAGCTGTTTTCCGAGCGATGTGGCAAGCTGTGCAACCCTCCAGCAATGGCCTAAAAGTTTAGGGTTGCGCGACTCTATGGCAGTTATCAATATTTCAATTATATTAACGAAAAAATTCCTCTGGTCTTCGCTTGACCTTGCATTGTTTATGCTTACCGCAGCAAGAGATGCAAGGCTCTCTAAAATATTCAGGTCATTTTCATCGAATTGGGCACTTTCTTTTTTGTTTAAAACTTCCATAACGCCTACAAGCTGGTCATCAATGAGCATCGGCACACAAAGGATAGATCTTGTTATAAATCCCGAGCTGTGGTCTATCTTTCCGGTAAAGCGGGGGTCGTGGGCAGCGTCATTTACGATTATAGGCTTCCTTTCCTGCGCGACCAGGCCCGCAATGCCCTGGCCGACCTTAACTTTCAGCTTCTGTATGACTCCGCCTTTTTCGCCGCTGGCCACCTTAAACGAAAGAAATTCCTTGTCGTCATCAAGAAGCATTATAGACGAAGCTTCCGAATCAAGCAGCCTTTCGCCGACCGAACCTATGCGTTTAAGAAGGGTATCCACATCAAGAAGCGAAGATATGCTTTTTGCTATATCAAATATTTCCTTGAGGTCTTTGGTTGAATTATTGTTTTTATCCATTTTTTATTGTGCAGAGCCTAATACTTCTTCCATTGTGGTAACCCCCATCGTAACCTTTACGAGCCCGTCTTCTAAAAGCGTCCTCATACCGTTTTTCCTGGCAAGTTCTCTTATCGGGCCGGCTGCTATTTCGCTGAGCAAAAGCCTTCTTATCTCGTCATCCATTACAAGAAGCTCGTGAATACCTGCCCTTCCTTTGTAGCCTGTACCCCTGCACACATCGCAGCCGCGGCCTTTATAAAGAGTGGCATTTGAAGTATCTATCTTATACTGCTGAAAAACCTTTAAATATTCTTCAGTCATCTGTATTTTTTGTTTGCATTCTCCGCATACCCGCCTTACCAGCCTTTGTGCCAGAACACATTCTACAGAAGACGATATTAAGAATGTCGGCACACCCATCTCATGGATCCTGGCCACTGCACTGGGAGCGTCGTTCGTGTGGATTGTGGAAAAAACCAGATGTCCTGTCATGGCTGCTTCCATGGCTATCTGAGCCGTTTCTTTGTCTCTTATTTCACCTACCATTATAACATCCGGGTCCTGGCGCAAAAATGCGCGCAGGGCAGCCGGAAAATCAAAACCTATTTCCTGGATAACGTTAACCTGGACGATGCCTGGCAGGTTATATTCCACGGGGTTTTCAGCTGTCAGGATTTTAGAATCCGGTGTGTTTATAGAATTTAAAACAGCATACAGAGTCGTTGATTTTCCTGAACCGGTAGGCCCGCAAACAAGAACGAGACCATAAGGTTTTGTCACGCAGACCCTTAATTTCTCCTGTGTGTCTTTTAGAAACCCTAGTTTTTCAACATCAACCCGGACAGATGCGCGGTCTAACACACGCATTACGCAGGATTCTCCGAAAACAGTAGGGAGTATGTTAACGCGAAACTCAACCGGATTTCCTTTTGCGACGACCTGGATACGTCCGTCCTGCGGCCTGCGGCGTTCGGTTATATCCATTTGCTCGGTCATTATTTTGATCTTGGCTATAAGGGCATTCCTGAAACTGTAAGGTATCTGAAAAGAGGACTCCGTCAAATTTCCATCTATCCTGTAACGACAGATAAACTTGTTCTCGAACGGCTCTATATGTATATCTGATGCTTTCTGCTGTAGGGCGCTTATAATTATAGCATTGACTAATTTTTCCACTTCAGGGGCCGAGGCGTCTATCTCTGCCACGTCGAGTTTTTCTTCGACTTTCCCGACGCTTATTTCTTCTTCCCCTTCTTTTAAACCGCTTATGATCTGGTCAACTTTTGGAAGGGACGTAGCCATCCCGTAGGTTTTTTCTAATATTTTAGATATATCTTCAGGCAGGGCTAAATAAGGCTGGACTTCAAAATTTGTCCTTAATTGTATGTCTTCTATGACAAAAAAATCCCTCGGGTCTGCCATAGCTACGAAAAGGACATTATCTTCTTTTACAAAAGGGATAGCCCTGTGGCGCTTGGCTGCAGCTTCGGGAATAACCTTTACCGTTTCCGGGTCAATTTCTATATCATCCAGATTTACTGCTTTTACGTTCCATTCCTGCGACAGTGTCCGGAGTAAGTCGACCCTGCTCATCAGGTTCAAGCGGACCACTGCGGATTGCAGGGGTTCATTTGTTTTTTTTGTCTCTTCAAGAGCTTTATTAAGCTGCTCTTCTGAAAGTATCTTATTATCCTGAAAAATCTCTTTTACGGTTTTTCTTCTGACCGAACCTTTCGTAGCCATTAACGAAGCTCCTAGATATTATTAAATAACAGCTAAATTATATCTGATATTTCTTTAAAAATCAAGAGACCTAATACCAGATATTTATTGCGCCAAGTTCAAAAGGTTAATATTGCACATTCCCTTAAGTTATTTTCACGGCAAAGCTGTCCTGATTGATAATAAGGAATATGAAGATATAAAAATAAAACAAAAAACTGGACTATCCTGAAAAATGAACTTGAATTATAAAATTGAAATCAGTTCAATTGCCTAATACGATATTAAACATCTATCCCGCTCAAACAGTCACCTCCTTATCCAAATCTCCAAAGAAATAGATTCTCTTACCAAAAATCCTTTAGCCGGTAAACCTCTTAAAGGGAATAAAAAAGGTTGTTCTCCTTACGCCATGGCGACTACAGGGTTATTTACGAAGTTTTTGCCTTCAAAAAAACCGTTTTAATTATCAGAATAGGCCATAGGAAAGATATTTACAGATAATTCATTAATTATTTAAGGAAAGTCTGAATGGTTTATTTTAAAACTTGATATCTAAGCCGAATTTGAGCGAATCGCCGAGGTCGCCTTCGGGGGTCCAGGCAAGGTTTATGCCTAAGGTTTTGTTATAGAGCATTCCAAGGCCGGTTCCTAAGCCGGATAATCCGCCTGCCTGCATGCCGGTTCGGTATCCCGCACGAATTGGGAACTCTAATCTTTCACCGCTTTTAACTGTATACTCAGCTCCTGCGCTCACGTAGATGTCGCTGTCATTTGGATAGTTAATGTCTGCTCCTAACGTCAAATCACTGTTTAACTTATACACTCCGCCGGCTTTAACTGTCATCGGCAGGAAATCCGCTTCATCTATGAATTTTATCTTTGTTCCCAGGTTCTGTATAGCTAACCCTATATCTACTTTATCTGTTGCCATGTACAGTCCCGCCGATATCTATTCCGTAGGCTGACGCCTGCTCGTTTTCTATCTTTGAGCTTATCATCTTCGCATTTATACCTAGGCTTAAAAAATCACCCGCTTCCCTTGCATAAGCTACCCCTACAGCCATATCCGCTGCGCTATACGTTCCGAGCATATTCCCGCTCGTATCCGTTCTTGTTATGTCCGTAACGCTTAACATCGTAACATTTACACCTATCGCGCTGTTGTTGTTCACTGGCAGGGCTATGGATCCATTGAATGATAACTTTGCATTTGGATTTGTTGTACCAATACCTAAATTACCCGCGAAATAATTGTTTCCTGTGCCGCTTGAAATTATTATACCAGTTTGACTGATGTTTCCTATAACATTCAATTTTGAAGCTGGACTTCCTGTCCCTATACCTACGTTGCCGGATAAGCGATAGACAACGGTTCCGCCAGAGGTTTCTGTCCAGTCTGTATCACCACCGGACTGCCAACTGGCAAGGCCGCTGCTGCTGCATTTTAGGACATAGCCATCTATTGTAGTGCCGCCTCGTATTTGTATCTGGCCGTTTACATCGAGTTTGGCTGTGGGGCTTGATATGCCTACCCCTATATTACCATTTTTTACAACAAATGACCCAAATAAAAAAAGAGCTAATTTTACTTAGCCCTTTCTTTATGTTTATGAACTTATGCAGCCTTAGTTTTTTTCTTAATAAATTTTAAACCGTACTTTTTTATTATCTCCTCAGCTTCTCTGTGACGCTTGCTAATCCTTTCTTCCATAGATAGGTTTTTCTCTTTTTCATATATTTTTAACCTTATTTCGTGTATTTGCCTCATTGGTTCCGGTTCTCTCAACATATCAGTCTACCTCCTGTGGTGTTAATATCTCTATAGTTTTATATCCCATAAGCTCATTAACCGCAATAACACCTTTTTTTGTTTTTAATTTAACCATGTGCTCAAAATTCCAGCTCATTACAATGTCCATCCCGTTAACTGTAGCAACTGCAATATGCAGCGCATCATCACGATATTTTAGCGGAATTAACCCTTCTTCTATATATTTTTCCGCAAGTATTTCTGTGTCTTTATCAGCTTTTAAAAGCCCTAATCCCGTACCTTTTACTACCTGAAATAATAATTCTTTTATATCTTTTGGTGCCTGCTCTATTTCTTTTAATACCTCATCAGAAATATAACCTTCGTAATCCCCTCTTTTTATGCAGCCAATAATATCTTTTGTAGACATTATTTGAAGCTCGAGATTTTCCCTGTCACTTATGGCAAAATTTAATATTGACGTATCTAAATATAATTTTAATTTCTTCAAAAACGTTTCTCCCTTACATATTTACATTTGATAATATTATACCAAATTCTTTTGCCTTTTATTTGCATTTTGACAAAAATATAAATATCCGGGTAAATCGATATCTATGCAAGAGCATTTTTGGGTATTCTTTTATCTGAACCATATCCCACCGCGCAGGTGGGACATGGTTCACAGTTTAAAACTTTATGTCCAATCCGAATTTGAGCGAATCGCCGAGGTCGCCTTCCGGGGTCCAGGCAAGGTTTATACCTAAGGTTTTG
>JAJAPY010000026.1 GCA_020523885.1 Candidatus Liberimonas magnetica
AAGAACAAAATCTTACTTTTCATAAGTATGTATTGGATAAAATTATCTAATAAATGAACTATCCTGCATATGCCCTTGCCACTTCTTATACGTCTTAATCCAAAAAGCGGTCATCACAGGTATACTAACTTCAAAATGCCTAAGCAGGCTGCGTATTTTAGATTTTTATGCTTTATCCGGTATTCTTTCAATTATTTCTAATGCTTTTTTTACCCATTTCTCAACAAATAAATTAACGTTCTGACACCTTAATTTATCATAATCCAGATTGTTATTTGAATACCCCTGGCCCCCGATATGATAAATAAAAACATCGTTTGCTACCATTATTTTATACCTTGCCTGCTTTACTCTTAAACAAAAATCATAATCCTCATACCCACCCGGACCAAACCTTTCATCCAGCATCCCCACTTTCTCAATTACTTCTTTTTTTATCAACATACAAAAACCTATTATCCTGTGCACTGAAAACCAAGCCCCTGCATTCTTCATGCTTTCCAAATGGGCATATTTCTGAATCTCTAAATTATTCGCACTCCCGTCATAGGCTACTACCTGTTGGCCGACCGCATTATTAGTACACGGGCCTACCACTCCTATACACGGGTCGCTCTGTGCGCACATAAGCAGCCTCTCCAGCCAATTATCTGTCAATATAACATCATTATTCAAAAGAAGTATATAAGCGCTCTTCGCTATCTGTATTCCTTGATTATTACCCCTCGCAAAACCAATATTCGTCTTATTTATTATTACTTTCACACCCGGATCGCTTGATTGCAATTGTTCCAAATATTCCTTTGTATCGTCTTCCGACCCATTATCTACTACTATCAGCTCATACTCCGAACCTGTATACTTTTTTATCGATTCAACACACTTTTGTGTTAATTTGCATTGATTGAAAGTCAACATTATTATGCTGACTTTTATCCTCTTTTTACTTAAATTATCTAGCTTTTCCTGCGTTAACTCGTTTATTTCTATTATCTCTATGTTATCTATCTCCCTTTTTAATATTTCCTTATCGCTTGAACCCTTTGTCACTATCAAATCTGACTGCCTATAGATGTTAGACTGCACCCTCTCGCCTAAAACATACCACCCCTTTAAATCGTTGTTCTCATTTATTTCATCCTCTAGACCCTGCGCTGTCCTCATTAAAGATATATCAGGGCAGTACATTACCAGCTTGCTTTTTATCGCAAGAGACCTTATCATCTGTAGCCTGTCAAAATTATCAAATATAGAACTATAAAATATTATTATATATTCATATTCATTCTCTACCAATAACTTCTTCAAATCTATTACATTATAGTCTTTAAAATATATAACTGTTCTTTCTTTACCGATAAATGTCCCTATTAAATCTATATCGTATTCTATTTCCTTTTCTTTGTTGGTAGTAGATGTTATTATTATTAGTGCTTTAGCCATACCGCCTCTTTTTTATGACTTTTAATATTTACTTTATCCAACGTTATATATATAAAGGATAAATAATGCTTATCGTCAAAAGGAATTCAAACATGGAAGGGTTTTCCAAGATAAACTTTTTCCTTGTATTGTACCAATTTTTGCACTGTTTTTCAACAATATGTATTTTTGCATTTTTTAATAAATTGACACGAAAAATATGGCTTGGTACAAAAACAAATTATAATAACCGAATTATATTCTGCTGTATGCTAGAAGTTAAAAAATGGATAATAAAACTGCTAAAAAAGCATTACTTTTTGAAAAATCCATTTAGAAGTGCCCGTTATTCAACTAATTTATTGATAAAAATACTGGTATTATGATATAATTACCATTAATAAATAATCGAAAGGTTTGCTTTTAAATGAAAGAAAGAATTGCTCTTAAGAGCCTGCATGCACCCTTCTTTTTAAATGACCCTATTAACTACGGCAGTTCATTTTCAAGAGGTATAAAATTCCGTGTTTGTGACACGCAGTTCTTATTTATGTCCGGCACCGCAAGTGTCGACAAAAATGGAAAAACACATTGTCCTAATAATTTCAAAAAACAGTTAGAAAGGGTGTACAAGAACCTTACTGCATTGTTGAAATCAGAAAATGCCGATTGGCATGACGTGATCATGACCAGGTGCTATCTCAAGGATATGAAATATTATAAATTATTTAATAAGTTAAGGACACGATATTATAGAAAACTTAAATTACACCCTTTTCCTGCCAGTATCGCTATCCAGGCAACTCTTTGCAGGCCTGATTTATTGGTAGAAATAGAAGTAACGGCAGCCTACAAATTTAAAAAATAACCTCCTATTAAGATGAAAAAATCCATATTATTATTGTTGTTGATTTTATGCTCCCAGCTGGCATTATCCGGTCAAAACACGGTTGAAGCAGACATCCCAGACAAGGATAACCTGCTTAAGGCTGAAGAATATTTAAACTCAAATACCTCTTTAGCCTATTTAAAGACCAGGCAAAATTATTTTGACCTGCAAAATAAAGACCTGCTTAAGTTAAGCGGGGTAATAAAAAATGATAAGACCCTGGCAGAGTTGAGCCAGCTTATAGAAGGAATTATAAAAGAAAAAGAGAACGAATCGATATTTAATTTTGTAGAAGAGATTTTTGTAAACAACCTGCCTGCATCATGGAACCTGCCATTTTATGAAGGACAAAAGCACGATATATCTTTATTGTCTGCTCAAGGCTTCGGATTATTTTTCAATAATCTGAAGCTAAACTACAAATCTCAAAAGCTGCTGCAAGTCGATGCTTCATTGTGGGTCAATGAAAAAATAGCGAATACCGGTGCGGTTTTAAAAAAACAACAAGAGTTTAAAAATATCCCTAAAATAATAAGCCGGGAAAATATCAGACCCGTTATACAAACATGGTCTTATGCCGTAAAAACAACAAAAACCGATTTTCTCTACAACTCCAACGCAGAAAGACAATATATAAAAAAATATGCTGAAGGCCCTGTTTCCCCAAAGTTCTTTAAAGGTGCCGTAATATTCAGGGACGAAGACAGGGCGTTTTGCCTTGATGCTTTGACCGGTGAAGAAATATGGAGCATCGCAGCTGGCATAAAAAAAGAGGAGTTTTATCAGACATTAAGGCACCCGCACCACAATACTTCAAGCTATGACATTTTAATAGAAGATGACATATTATTTGCCGTGCTGGGAGGAAAATTAGTCGCAACAAACCTGAAAGATATCTTAAAGCCGAAAAAGCTCTGGGAAATAAATTTAGGTGAATACACCTCCGCTACGGCACCGGTCAAGTATAAGAATAACATTATTATCGGTTTAATAAATGAGAGGGCCGAATTGTGGGTATGCAGCTTTGATATTAATGATGCAGTTCTTAAATGGAGCACCTATATTGGCATTTCATCCTGCTTTTCACCGCCTTGCAATTTATTTCGGGTCGTAGATGATAAGGTGATAATAGGCACAAATCATAAGGTGCTTATTTGCTTAGACCCGTTAAACGGCGGGATTTTCTGGATAAAGGGATACACTTCTAGAAAATATGATTTATTCGAATTCTGGTTAAATGACCAGTACCTTGGCAGGTATTTTGACAAAGCTTTTATAGATTTTGATACTCAATTCATAAATAATTCTGATAATGCAATATATTATAAGCCGCGTGAATCAAACTATCTGTATGTCATCGGATTAGACGGTAAAACTCTTGACGAGCTTTTAATGGACCCAGATAAGTATTACTTGCTTACGGCTCTAAAGGATAAATTCGTATTTTTGGAGAAAAAACCCGAAAGTCAAACTGCAAAACTGTGTGTTTTAAGCACAGATAACAAAAAAATACTCGATCTGGACATAGAAGGCGGAGAATTACAGGGAGTAGTGCCTTTAAATAAAAATGAAATATTTTTTAAAACAGGAAAAACGATACACTATCTGGACATCTTTGATGTGTTATCTCATAGGGTATTCATCTCAGATAATAATGATTGGCTGGTCAATGCAAACAACGAGTCCCTTATTACCTACAATGAAGGAAAATTGAAATGCGGTATTTATGCAAAAAAAGTTGACGGAAATAACAATACTGTAAGGGGCCTGCTTAGTTTAAGAAAAGATATAATAGAAGGGCTTCAAAAAGCTGTTGATTCAAATACAGGGCCTTCCGGTGAGATTATTGATGAGATTAACGAACAAACCGTTTCTTTAAAAGGAATAACTGATTTTTTTATAAGTAATCTAGACAGAGTAAATAAAAAAGCCTGGAATAAAACCTGCAAAAAACTCTCAGAAACATTCAAGGATGAAATAATAACATTCAAGGAAACAGAGATGCGTTTTACTAATTTTTTGATCGATTCAGGTTTTCTTGAATCCGGAACAGATAAAAATATCGGATTTATCCGAGCAAATGGAAGCACACAAGTGGAGTCCCTCCGGCCGGAGCCGGGGGATTTCATGTCGCATGTATTAACAATAAATGGCACTCAAATAGGGCTTTCCCCATTAAAAGTTATCAAGGGTACTGCATTCCCAGATATTTTCCTTGCTATAAACTATGATCAATTATTAGGTGTTAATAATAAAGGCAGTATCTTGTGGGAAAGAAAATCTTTCTGCAATATTAATTTTCCTGAAAAGGAGCTCGAAACTTATCTTTATGATAATATAATCATACTAAATGACAAAGTAAATATAATAGCTATAGATAAAAACAGCGGGCAATATCTTTGGAGCAAGACCAACCATGAAACAAACAAAAAACAGTACTTTACAAATACTTTTGCTTCTAAATATACGATAGATTTTGCGGATGACAGGGCAATAGTCCTGCATAATGCAACAATTTTTAGCATAAACCCCTATACGGGATATACATACAAGGCGCTAAATATTGAAAATATAAGAGAAATAAAAAGCGATGGAAAGTTTGTATATTCAATAAGTGATGCAGCTAATAGTATCATATTAAGAACAATGAACAAAGAACTCGAAACCGTTGAAGAAGTAGAAATTGATTCCTCTGAAAAGCTGCAAAATAACGACCAGGTTAAATTTGCATTTTTGAATGACTATATTGCTATTTACAGGAATTCTAAATTATATCTGATTGACAAAACAACAAAAAATATAAACATATCTCCTCTTAGAAGCGGTCAGGTTTTTATTGACGGATTTCCTGGGAATATATTGTATGCCATTGAGCCTTATAAACAGCTGATAAAATATGATGCGGGCCGGGCGGACTGTCTCGTCTGGGCTTATTCTCTTGATAAAGGTAAAAAAATTGTAAATAGCGACCTGGGGAACTGCCCTTATTACATTGAAAAAGACCGTACCCTACTTCCTTATTATGAAGATAATAAATATTATCTTATATCGGTCAATAATGACACAGGAAAAGAACTATGGCGGAAGCTCCTTGGACACACCTCTGGGAACTACATACATTTTTCTAATTTTATAGAGATAAATAAGGATATATATTTTATGGTTTCTTCAGCCTGCAATGAAAGTGTGGACCAGGACAAGTATCCGCTGTTTAACGTTATAACACGCCTGTACGCTGCTGATTCAGATACCGGCGCAATAAAACTGGTGAATGAATTTCCGTTCATGGGCAATTATACAGGTACCCAAAGAAATATTTTATTATGTACTGATAAACTATTAGTAGCAACAACAAACGGAAACATTATAAAAATATTTAAAAGGTAATTTGAATGAAGAAACTGGTTTTAATAACAGGTTTTCTATTGTTAAATTTACCGGGAGGCGTTTTCTGCGGTGCCGTTCAGAAAAAGCTGCCGAACATCATTGTCATAACTATAGACGGGGTAAGGAACAGTGAAACGATAAATGACCCATCACATCAATTTATCCCTATTTTGTGGAATTCGATGTTTAAAGAAGGGGTTTTATATAAAAACCTTAAAGCTTTGCCGTTCACGTTCCACACGCCAGCCTATATTAGTATATGTACCGGCAAAGAATATGAATTCTGCTGGGCTGCAATATCCAGCACGTCAATATTTACCTATATAGGAGAAAAGTATAATCTGCCAAAGACAAAGATTTGGAGCATTGGCCATTATCCCAATGTTTTTTACGATGACCTTAAGCTTAAATACCCTTCATGCCTATCCTATATGTTCGGCCCGCGTAAAATGGATATCGGGGACCAATTTGTTAAAGAAAACCCGGAATTGGCAAAGGAATTTGATAAAAATGAACGGATGTTCCTTGAAAAATACATTGAGTTAAGGAAAAAAAATATCCTGGTCTGGCCTGATTGGGACAGTAATATGGAAGTACTTTACGGTTTTGCGAATAAAATAATAAATTTTTATAAACCCGTTTTTCTATATTATGTTATGTCAGAAACAGAAACCGGTCATTATGACACTTACGCAAGGTATGTATTGGGTTTAAAGGGTATCGATAAAAGGATCCTTGGAATATGGAACCTGATAAATACAGACCCTTATTATAAAGAAAATACTTATTTATTCGTGAATGTAGACCATTCAAGGGATGAAAATTATATGGAGCACGACAAGGCAATGGAAAATGTCTGGCTTTACGTGTATGGCCCAGGCATAAAAAAAGGAATAACGATAGGCAGGGAAATAAACTCTGTAGATATTTTTGCCACTCTGGCTTATATAATGGATGTTAAAACGGAAAAATCAGACGGAAAAGTATTATACGATATTTTTGAAAAAGACGGTTTACATCAATAATAGCATGAAAAAACTTTTAGTAATATCGCCAAAAATACCCCGCCCTGATTCCGGAGCCGGAGAATACAGGGTTGACCAGCTTTGCAGAAAATATTCTAAGTGGTTAAACGTATTCTTATTGCCTTTGCAATTCGAGTGGGATTCTGTAAATTATATAAACAGTTTGAAAAAAGAGAATATCAACCTGATCTTTCCAGGCCATAAAGGCATATATGACTTTCAAGGGCTCATAAATAAATACAAATTTGAATATGCCTTATTTGAATGGTTCTACACTTTAATGCCTTTTAACAATTATTTGTCCTGCTTTAAGAAAATAATCGTTGATACGCATGAACTTTATTACAAAAAATTGGAAAAGAAATCTAAAGTTCTGGCTAACGAAAGGATAGAACTGGCACCGATAAGATCAAATGAGCTTGAGATCTACTCTAAAGCAGATACCTTGATAACATTAACGCGCGAAGAATCTGTGGAATTAGCCCGGATATTCCCCAATAAGAAAATTATCACGATCCCTATCTGGATGGATAAACACAAGGAATTTGAATACCTGCCATTTAAAAACAGGAGGGATATTGCCTATCTTGGGCTTATGTCCAGGGATGTAAACCTTGATGCGGTAGGATATTTCATAGATGAAATATTCCCTATGGTGAAAATTGGAGTACCGGATATCAAATTCCATTTGGCGGGGGTTAATTCTTCTATTTTTAAGAATATCGAAAAATACAAAAAAAGGAAGGATATAGTAATTGATGGCGAAGTAGAAGACATTTGTTCTTATTTAAATAAATTCAGAGTTTTCGTTTGTCCGATGAGATTCGGTGCAGGCCAAAAGAAAAAAATCCTGGATGCTGTAGTATCCGGCTGTCCCGTAGTAACGAGCTCGGTTGGCCTTGAAGGATACAGCCTCACTGATGGCAAAGAAATACTTCTATCAGATACCAAAAAAGATTTTGCAGCAAAAGTCATTTATCTATATAAAAATGAAAATATCTGGAACAATATTTCCCAAAATGCATTAAAAAAAGTTATGAAATTGAATTTATATAATAATAATGAGATGTACTATGAAAAACTATTAAAAAAAACCGTATTCTGACTTAAAATATACAGGTATAAGTCCGTATATGATAAACAACATATCAATTTCACCTAAAGTCAGCATCATAATCCCGGTTTATAATGAAGAAGCTTCGTTGCCCATGTGTCTTGATTCCTTAATGGATATTAATTATCCAAAAGAATGCCTTGAAATTATTGTCATAGATAATAATTCAACCGATTCGAGTTCTTCAATTATAAAATCCTATCCCGTAATATATGTTTTTAAGGAAAAGAAAGGCCATAGTTTTGCAAGAAATAAAGGGTTAAAAATCGCGACCGGAGAGATAATCGCATTTACCGATGCAGACTGCGTAGTAGACAAAAACTGGGTTATATCATTTGTGAATGAATTTAAAATGTGCAGTGCAGCTTGCTGCGGCGGGAAATCATTGCCGCTGAAAAAAAACAACTGGCTGTCCGACAATTTCTATGATTTTAAAAGAAAATACAATGAATCGAAGAGTTTCAAGAATTCTTCTATAGAAAACTATTTTGATGAACCTTTATTCCCCACTTGTAACCTGGCATGCCAGAAAGAAGTGCTGGACAAGATCGGGTATTTCGATGAAAATATATTAGCTAATGAAGATACGGATTTAGTGTGGCGGATCAATTTGTCTGGTTATCAGCTAAAATACGTTGATTCTGCTTTGGTTTACCATTTTCATCAAGACAACATAATTAATACTACAAAATTAATTGCCAGATATATATACTGGCAGCATATAGTAATGAGAAAATATAAAAATATAATGAATTTGTCATTTAATTGGCCAAGTATTATTTTAACTATTCTAAAAAGCTCATATTTTGCCTTAAAGAGTATGCTTACAGGGAAGATAAGCGCATTCTCTTTCAATCTTTTCCATGTTTTCTTTTTACTTATGTTGATGCTGACAAAGATTTATGAAATTGCTGAACTAAAGACAGGCAAAAATATGACTTTTGCCCCTTTAAATTTTGTTCCGGCAAGTATTCTGTGGAGATGGGGATTTGACGGGAACATAAAAATATTTGATTTGAATAATAGAACAGGCTATAACCTGTCTGAAATCGCTTCAAAAGTGTGGGTATTATTTATAAATAATACCAGGATAGATGAAATTATCAATATTTTGCAGGAAGATTATGATATAGATACAAATGAAATAAAAAAGGATGTTTATGATTTAATTCTCGATTTCAAAAATAACCATCTTATTCCAAATTTAATAAAATGATTTATTTTATAAAAGTTATCTGAAAAGGCTATCATAGCTCTATAAAATATGATACAAATAATTTTTATTTTTCAAATATCAAATATCAAAGTTATTGTTTTTTAATGAATTATATTGTATAATAGATTAAAAGTAGAAAGGAATTAAATAAACTATTATTTCATTTTGCAATAGAGGAGGAATGTCATGGAAAAGAAAAATAACGAAAAAAAGAAAATGTATAAAAAACCTCTCTTGAAAAAATATAAGCTTGGCAATAAACTTAGTGTCAGCCCAACTATGTTTTTGACAGCTTGCTAAGTTCAATTATTAAAAACCTCTACAGCCCCTTGTTGTTAGCATTATAATCTTCTATACTGCTGGATTTATAACTACTTAAAAAGGCTCAAACTATAAATTAATAACCTATTTAGATGCCATTTATTCAACTAAATAGGTTATCTTTTATATATTTATGCAATGAAAGAGAAATTATTAGTTATTGGTTCCCCTGATAAAAAGCACCAGCCTTTAGATTGGTTATCCAAACATTACGAATTATATTTTATTTATCATTCGAAGGATTCTTTTTCTCAGGACACCAGCGAACTTTTCCTTAATAAATTGGGTGTGCACATCGTAAAAAATACCCGGTCCGACCTATTGCCTTTGCAGGAGTTGTTTTCAAATCATAAGTTTAAAGCCGTTTTGATCTTCGAAAAGAACTGTATCTACCTGAAAAAGTTAATAAGAATTATTCGAGTATATTCAAACTATATAAAAATAGCGGTTTTATCACACAATATTTTTCCCGCCTTTTACAAGAACAGCCGTCATATAGAAGATTTCATAGAAGAACTGAAAGCATATAAACTGTCTTGTTATGCTTTGGCTGATTGTGTTTTTGCGGGCACAAAAAAAGAAGTTAAAGCGCTAAAAGATGTTTCTAACAAAATAAATGCCTCTCTAATATTAAAAAATAAATTAATTCATTTCATAGATGGTTCCCGCCAACCCGATGCATCCAGGATAAAAGAATTAACAAGTATTATTATTCCTTGCTTTAATCAATTGTTTTATACTAAAAAATGCCTGGAAAGTATCAGGCAAAATACTAATCTCCCGTACGAAATAATAACAATAGATAACGGATCAAAAGACCGAACACCGGAATACCTTGATTCTTATCCAAACATTAAACTTATAACCAATAAGACCAACCTGGGTTTTGCCCCAGCGTGTAATCAGGGGATAAAGGCCGCAAAAGGCAGCTTCCTAATAATATTAAATAATGACACGATCGTTACCCCCGGCTGGCTTGAACGGCTAATCACCTGCGCTCAAAGCGATAGATCCATAGGCCTTGTAGGCCCGTGCACTAATATTACTCATGGATTCCAAAAGGTCCAGAGCATTCACTTTACAAATTTGAAAGAATTATACCGTTGGTCAAATATATTTTGTATAAATAATTATGGAAATTGGTATAATGTACTCTGGTTAAACGCTTTTTGCATCTTAATAAAACGAGAACTAATTAATAAAATTGGTCTATTCGATGAAAATTTTACGCGCGGCGGGTATGAAGATTATGATTATTGCATCCGCGCGAGAAAACTAAAATACAAATTATTTTGCTGTAATGATTCTTTTGTTTATCATTACGGGACCAAGAGTTACTCAAAAAAAGATAACTTCAACAACCTTGTAAAAAATTCAAAGGTCTTTTTAAAAAAATGGGGCATCGATTATTTTGAATATCTGCGTGACACGGTCTGGCATAGTTTTTCTAATATCAAATGAGCGTCACATATAACCAGTGCATTAAACATACTTCTCGGCTTTTTAATTATTTTATGATTCAAGTGACCATTTAAAAGCAATTTAATCTCCACAAAACCCATAATGTATAAAACTATTTCTCTTTTATCCGATAAATTTCTCAAATATATTAAAATATACGTGTTCAAATTGGACAGCATGCACCGTCGACTTAGATTTCAGAGATTTGAAATAGCCCTGGTTGTCATTCCTGCGAAAGCAGGAATCTATATCAGCGAAAACTTTAAACACTGGATACCCGCTTTCACGGGTATGACACCTAATTCGGACAGCAATGATATTAAAACATTAATAAAAATGGTGTATATGGCCACGCAATTTCAGGAGATATGGTGAAATGAAAGTTGCCCTTACTATATGCCCATTCTTCATGTGTGATGAGCCTCCTTTATCTATTTACCTTCTTTCATCTGTACTTAAAAAGGCCGGCCATGATGTGATTAAATTCGATTTAAACAAGATCTTCCAGCTTGAATGCAATAATATTATTAAATACTTTGATTCATACTTTTTAAAGCAGCTGGGAAATGAAAACAACTCCCTAAAGTTTATCTCTGAAAACAGCAGTATTATTTCAAAATATGTTGATAAAATACTGAATACAAAAGCAAGGGTTATAGGTTTTTCAATTTATGAGCCGACTCGTGTTTTCAGCCTTGATATCGCGCGCAGGATTAAAGAGATCGACAAGAACAGAATCATTGTCTTTGGGGGCCTTGATTGCAATATTATGTCAAAATCCTTCATCAAGGAGCCTTTTGTAGATTATGTTGTGGCAGGAGAAGGCGATGAAACGTTCCCTGAGTTGCTCACAAAAATCGAAACAAGTTCCGATGTCAGCACGTGCAAGGGTATATGGTTTAAAAAAAGAGCAACTCCTTTCTTTACAGGTAACCGGGCTTTGGTTTCCGATCTAGGTTCACTGCCATACCCTGACTTTGACGGTATTTTAAATTTATACAAAAGTAATAAAAAGGATGCCCTGCCGATCCAGGCCAGCAGAGGGTGCACAAAACAGTGCATTTTTTGCCAACTTCCCTATTATCAGAAAAAATACAGGCAAATGAAACCGGAAAGGATAATTAACGAGATCCTTAACCAAAGTGCAAAGTATAAGATAAGTCTTTTTAGCTTTGTTGATTCCAATTTAAACAATGACATTGAGAACCTGAACCGCTTTTGCGATTTGTTGGCTGCTTATAATATGGATCTAACGCTAAAAAACATTAAAACTAAGAAGAAAGCTAAGGGCCCAAAAAATATATACTGGAGTGGCTATGTGACGATCGGCCGAGAAATAACTTACGAACTTTTAAGAAAGCTCAAAATATCAGGTTGTGTTTGCCTGACTTATAGTATTCAATCAGGCTCTAAGCAAGTAATTAATGATATGAAGATACCTTATTCCATACAAGCTGCAAAGTGTATTTTAAAAAACGCTCATGATTTAGGAATATTTAACCATATCGATATAATAGTCGGATTTCCTACGGAAACAAATAAGGATTTTGAGGAGACCTTGAGGTTCGTTGAGGATGTAGGGCCTTTTGTAACAAATCTGAACGTGCGGTTTTTCGCAATTCGAAACGGTTCGTTTTTTTGCGAACATCCCGAAAAACATGGAATTACAGAGAAAGAAAGCCATTTTTTTTGGCGATCCCAGAATAACAGAAACAATTTTAAAGAAAGATATGAAAGATATAAAAAACTATGCAAACTAGCAAGTAAATTTAAAATATTTATTTGGCCTCCTGAAACAGACGCTAAACTGCTTTTTAAAGAATATGATAAAAATACTTTAATAAATATGAGGAATTCATAGTGTGAAGGTCTCTCTCGTCTTATGCCCTGTATGGGGTTCCAGTTATCCTTCCTTGACTCTTGCTATCCTGTCCGGAGCTTTAAAAGCTAAAGGGCATAAAACCAGTCTTTTCGACTTTGATAGAATATTCTTAAACAGGAATTACGGCGGAAGGCATAGTGATTTATGGTTAAATTATAATATGCTGGTTAGAGACGAATCTTATTCTGAATCTTTTGTTCTGCATAACGATATATTTTTAAAATTTGCGGCAAACAAAGTATTGAAAAGTAAAGCGAAAATTATAGGTTTTACAATATATAACTCAACTTATAGAATGAGCCTTGAATTAGCCAGACTATTAAAGCGCCTTGATTCAACTCTCATTATAATTTTCGGCGGGCCGGAATGCACATATAAAGGAGAGTCATTTATAAAAGAAGAATGCATCGATTATGTGGCGGTAGGCGAGGGAGACCATACTTTGCCCGAACTAGTAGAAATTATAGAAAATAAATCTGATGTATCAAAATGCGAAGGCATATGGCATAAGAATGAAAAAGGCGTATTTTATACTGGCAACCGGCAGCCAATATCCGATTTAAATTCTCTGCCCTATGCAGATTTTGACGGATTAATCGGTTTATATAAAAATGCAAAGGATAATATTCTGCCGATTTTAGGCAGCAGGGGGTGCATTAACAACTGCGCTTTTTGTAATATCAACACTTTGCACAAAGGCTATATACGAATGAGCGCTGAAAGAATTTTTAATGAACTAAAACAAAATTATCTTAAATACGGCATTAATCATTTTAAATTCCATAATAGCTTAATAAATGGGAATATAGAAACATTGGATAAATTTTGTGACCTTATGATCGCTTACCGTTTGGAGTTATTGGTAAATAGAATAAAGTCATGCAAATCTAGCCCTAATATTATTTCTTGGGGCGGAGATGCTATTATTAAGCCTGAATTAACATCTGCCTTACTGCACAAAATGAAAAAAGCAGGGTGCAACACATTAGAGTTCGGAATTGAATCAGGGTCACAAAAAGTCCTGGATGACATGAACAAAAGATTCCTGATAAAAGATGCTAAAAATGTATTAATGCATGCATATGAAGCCGGGATAAAATCAAGCATCTATATTATTATAGGCTTCCCGACTGAAACAGAGAGGGATTTTAACAAGACCCTTGAATTTATTAAAGATGTAAAATCTTATATTTACAATGTATCGGTCGGTAAATCTTTTTGTGCTATAATAAGGGGTACCGATTTGGACAAACACCCTGAAAAATACTCTATTTCCAGCAAAGAACATGATATCTTTTGGATTTCAGACAGAAATAGAAATACATATTTTACAAGACAAAAGAGATATAAAAAACTGTGTAGGTTCACAAAAATGCATAATATCCGTCTTGTACCAGGCCAGAATAAGGTAAAAAAGGATACAACTTTTCTAGTAAAAGATTATTTTAAATACTCTAATAAAATCAGTTAATGGAGGCAGCAATGACAACAAAGTTTAACTTAAAAAGCAAGATAGCCTTTTCCGAGAATATTGTATGGCGTGAAGTCGACAAAGAAGCAGTGATACTTAACCTTTACAACAACAAGTATTACACGCTAAACAAAATGGGGACAGATATTTGGAAAATGTTCAGAGATCAAAATACAGTTAAAGATATTCTGGATAAAATTGCAGAAGAATATGATGTAAATATTGACGGTGTGGCTAAAGATGTTGAAAAAATCATTAAGGAATTATGCAGAGAGGAGCTAATTGAAATTAAATAATTCCTGCCTATAAAATGCAAGGCTTAAAAAGTCACATGCAAAAACAGCTCTCAATCGATTCTAAAATGAAACCAATTAAAATAGCTGATAGCATAAACGATATGCACTCTGAATTAAATGCTTCCAAAGGCCTTTCAATCCACAAAACTGCCGGCAGTAGTATGCTGTTTCTAATATCTCCCGGAGACAATCTTATCATTAAGAACGTCAATCCTAAATTAATTAAAATTGGAGATATTATTGCCTGGAAAGACCCCTATTGCAAGGATGCCAATATCGCTCATAGGATTATTTATAAAACATTGAATAAAAACGGGGCCTTATTTCTTACAAAAGGCGATTTTAATTTCCTCCCGGATAAAAAATACGTCGCCCAAGAACATGTCCTAGGCAAAGTAGTTGTTATAAGAAAAATATTCCCAACAACAGACATAAACATTGAAAAAGGCTTAGGCCAATTGATGAGTTATTTATTTTTCTTGTTGACAACGGCGATTAAGTTGCTGCTGCTGCCTTACTTTGCTTTTATCTACTCATATAATCTATTCCATGACACCAGGAGAATAATTCACTTATACACGGATAAGTTGTTTAATTACAATATAGTAATTGATATAGATAGCTGGATAAAACAAAAACAAATGTTCTCCCCATTAACGGATTCCCCCGGGATAATTCAAGGAAGAAAAATAGGAGACATTAGTTTTGGCAGTGGTTATTCCGAAGAAGCCATGTCTCTGATAAGAAATAACATCAAAGTTGAATGTATCGATATTTCCGAAATACACACTTACAGTGATAAATTTGAATATCTCATTGCATCAAATAATAACCCTTTCTCCTTTTTCACATTATCGCACGATTATATACGGTCAATTTATAATGCTGTTAAACCCAATGGCAGTTTGCTTTTTACAATTATTCGCGCTTATAATGGTCTTGACAAAAAAGAAGTTACTGTGATAGACAGATTTTACAGAAAATTCATAAATTTAATTTACCATATCGATATGCCGATAAATAAAATAGTGAATATATTTGTTATGGCCGGCTTTAAGAATATAGCTTATAAAACCGAAGATCAGTTTTACTATATACATGCTACTAAATAACTGTCTAATATGCCGCCGCTCCGTTAAAAATCAGTAGATATGATAAAAATTGTTTGGGATTTCAGCTGTTATTGTGATTATAAATGCGAGTATTGTTTCTACACCGGCTCTGGCTGGGACAATATAAAAGCCCTGCATGGAAAGGATAGGCTTGCCCTGGAATTGGATGAGCTATGGAAAGCGGTCTATGAAAAATACGGCTCCTGCAAGATTTACTTTACAGGAGGGGAACCGTTTTTATATCCGGATTTTGTAAACATAATAGCAAAAATCAGCAATTATCATAAAATACATATCACCTCCAACCTTTCACAAAACCTGGATATTTTCATAAAAACTATCAGTCCGGACAAAGTCTCGTTAAATTCGACTTATCATCCATTATTTACAAACATAGAAGATTTTTCGAAACAGGTCCTGAAGTTAAAAAATGAAGGGTTTGTATGCGGAGTATGTTACCTGGCGCACCCTGTGCAGCTGCGTGAAATGCTCAATTACAAAAAATATCTGAAAAAACTTGATATTGATATGGCTGTTACTCTTTTTGATGGAAATTATAAAGGGAAAAAATATCCTAAAGATTATTCAAAGGACGAAATACGATATTTGAATTATGTTACTTCCTGGGTACCTGGAACGGGAATATACATTTCCGGCACAGCTGAAGAAAAGATAAGAGACAATCTAAATGCCGCCACTTCAAATTCACACAATCTGTGTAATGCTGGATATAAATATGCATCTATTAAATTTAACGGAGATGTAACGCCTTGCGGCAGGCTAGGTGAGCAGATCCTTGGCAACATTTACAAAAAAGATATTTCTTTGTTTCTAACCCCGAAAGAATGCCCGTCGAATTTTGATACCTGCAAAGAATTTGAACATACAAAATAATAGATCATTTTCCGTGTTTTTTTGCTTTTCTCTTCTCTTTAAGATGTTCTTTATAGCCTACCGAAAAAGAATGAGTTCCCGATCCTCTTGCTACAAAATACAGGTCCGTTGAATCTGCAGGGTATAAAGCCGCATTTATCGAACCTAGGCCGGGGTTGCAGATCGGGCCTGGGGGGAGCCCGTAATGCTTGTACGTATTATAAGGCGAATCTATTTTTAGGTCATCATAGGTAAGTTTATCTTTGTGTATCCCCATGGCATATAGGACAGTCGCGCAGGATTCCAGGTACATATATTTTTTTAGGCGGTTATGGAAAACAGCGGAAATGACCGGCCTCTCGGCTTCAAGCGCAGCCTCTTTTTCTATTATAGAGGCCAGTATTATAATGTTTTTTTCATTCATGTATTTCATGCTGTTTGCGCGCTTTCTCATATCACTGCTAAAATGAACGTTGAATTGTTCAAGCATTTTATTGACCAATTTTTGCTCGGGAATATTACGTTCAAGATAATATGTTTCCGGAAATAAATAACCTTCCAGGTTCTCATCTTTCGTGAGTTTAATAAATTTATCTTTATCTGCTATGCCAAGTTCTGAAAGCTTATCGGCGATCTGCCTACACGTAAACCCCTCAGGTATCGTTACTTTAATATATTTTGATTTTCCTTTCTCAAGCATAGCTATAACCTTGAAAATACTGTCCCTGGGAGATATCTCATAGGTCCCTGATTTTAACTGTTTTATGCTGCGGGTTATTTTTGCGGTTAAAAGAAACATCTTTGAAGAATTAATAACTCCGGCTTGTTTTAGTTTTATTGAAATGTCGTAAGCTGATGATCCGGGCGGAATATAGACCAGGACAGGTTTAGAAGACAATTTCATCCACCAGGTGAGGCTTCCAATTATATAAAGCACTGCCAGGCTTAAGAGCAGGTATTTAATAAATCTTCCATGCATAAATATAGTTATCTCCATTTTTTAAGGGGGTTTTATAATTAACCTTTAAGGCCAGTTTTCCCGGGTCATCAGGGGGTTTGAAGGATACTAGGACCCGGTACGGATTAAGTTTTTGCCATTCCCACTCAGTTATGTTCTTTTCAGCCTTTTGAGTTTTAAGAACGTTCATGTTTTTTTCAAAGGTATACCAGCCGTCCCAATCAAAACCATTTGCTATTTCGTTATAGGCAAAACCCTGCTTTACAAGCATTTCCCCTGCCTGCCATTTTGCCCTGTTCCAGGAGAAATAATCTTTTGAACCAACAACTGTATAAATACAAATTAACCCTAAAATACAGGAGCAGGCGGTAATGTTTATTTTGCTATTTTTATAAAGCTCTATATACGGTATAATCCCGAAAGGCATTAGTAACATCGTATACCTGTCAAAAAACTTGTATCTTAAGGCAGAAACAATGAATTGTACAAGGAAAATGCAAATAAAGAACGTTGATTTTTGGGTTGATCTGATATTCTTCATTACATTATACAAAAATGATAAAAAAGACACGATGCCGGCGAAGGTTAAAATGTTCCAAAACCAATCATACGCAAAAATACCCTGCGATTTATATGACATGTTGTGGGCGGTAACAGTCCCCAACCCATACTTGTTTATTGCATTTTCAAAATAGGGGAACGCCCCGTGTGACAAGACAAATAACAGCATAAAAAGTGCGCTAAGCAATAAGACTGACTGTTTTCCGATCCCCATTTTATTATTGGATGAATTGTTTTTGTTTGATAAAATTATTGCAATTGAAAAAGGTAGAACGAAAAGCCCCAAATATACCGTTGACCCTAATATCCTAGGGATGAACTGGTCAAACCCTAACATCAGGTCCTGCCCGGTTTTATAGGCCCAGGTCAGCCCATGTATATTTTGAAGCCAGTATCTGTGAGCTATTGCAGTAATTATCGGTATTAAAGATATCTTGATAAGTTTTTTTAAATTAATGCTCTTAATTAAAAATAAATATAAGATTACTGAAAAGGGTAATAAAATACCGAGCTGCCTTATTAAGTATGCAAACGCTGCAAACATAGATCCGATAATAAAGAACTCTTCTTTATTTTCGGAAATGCTTGAATAATAAAAGTATATACTTATAAAACTAATAGCCAAATAAGTAACATCGGTCATAAAAGTCAAAGAAAGTATAAACCAGAGCGGATTAAAAAGAAGGGTTAAGGCTCCGAGGAATGAGAGTTTTTTATTGTTGCTGATTTTATCCAAAATAAAGTAAAAAAACAGGATGCCGATACAGCTTAAAACTATGGTAGACAACCTTAAAATCTGAAAATCAAATTTCCCGAAGATCTTGCACCAGAGCCAGCCCCAATAGACGTGAAAGACTATGCTGGGCGCAACCCAATCCGAGAGTTTAATGATCCCCTTATCAAACAAGTGCCTTACAGAATAAGAATATACCCAGTCGTCATTTAAAGGGAAATTGCCCTTTGGAGAAACTGCAAGTATCGTCACTCCAAAAACAATGAGCAATAAGAAAGGGTATAAATACTTTTTTAAACCCGTCATTTTTGTTTTTGATTGCGCCTGTCCAGATATGTTTGAAGGATAATGCAGGCTGCTATCTTGTCTTTGATTTGTTTTCGCTTATCATTTGAAAGTTTTGCTTCATTTATCAAGATATTGTCTGCTTCATGCGAAGTAAGCCTCTCATCACAAAACTCTACAGCTATCTTTATTTCCTGAGATAGTCTGTTTGCAAAATCCTTTATCTCTTTGCACAGTATACCGGGTGTATCATTCATGTTCATCGGCAAACCAAGGATTATTTTATCAACTTCTTTATTTAAAACAATATCTTTTATTTTTTCTATGTCATCTTTCAGGGATTTTCTGCTTATTACCAGAAGAGGCTGGACAGTTATTCCAAGAGGGTCACTTAAGGCAAGCCCGATTCTTTTTGTCCCATAATCAATACCGAGCAATCTCATATTTTTCAAACGAACATACCTCAAATATCAATTATTTATCCAGTGATGCTCTTCCGGCTGAAACCGGAGGCTTCTTTAATAACGCAGCCTACTGCGACATCATTTTGCATTGCCTACTCCGCCGTAGTAGCCTTTATGGCTACGAAGGCCGGGCATCCTCCGACAGAAGTCGGAGGTTTTCATGTCGCATGTAATAAACATTTTCAACGCTTTTAAAGTTATGCTTTAACCACTCTCTCGTTTGGCCCAGTCTGGTAGCTATCCGCCATAGGTTCAGTGGCGGATGTCCAGCTGAGGGCAGGTTATTCATTTAAGCCAGGCAATCTCATTTTTATAATGACAGTTATTCAGTTGAGAGAGCGTTACAAAATAGTATCCTTTATCTTTGAGTTCTTTTATTATTTTTGGCAGCGCTTTTACCGTAGCTTCCATACCCGAATGCAGTATGATAACACCGCCGTCCGTTGCCTGAGACAAGACTCTCTCTCTTACAATATTGGGATCAGTCTGTTCATGATCTTTCGGAAAATCCGTCCAGAGAGCCATTTTTAAATCCAAGGTTTTTCCTATTTGAAGTGTTTGTCCATTATATTGGCCGCCAGGAGGCCTATAATATAGACTATCCTGATTAGTCATATTTTTTATAATCGCTTTTGTTAATAGCAACTCATTTTTCACTTGTGCATTTGTAAGATGTTTCAAATTAGGGTGGGTCATGGTGTGGCTTTCAATTTCATGGCCGGAATTGGAAATTAATTTTAGCAGCTCAGGATATTTCACAGCCTGTTCTCCCACAATAAAAAATGTGGCTTTAGCATCCTCTTTTTTCAACGCCGAAAGCAATTGTTGTGTAAATTTAGGGTGCGGCCCGTCATCGAATGTGACAGCTATTTTATACGGGTATCTTTGCATGGGTGGGAAGGCATTTTCCTGGTCTTTGGACGAAATGGCAAAACTTCCTGTCAGTAAAAAAATAATTATCGCAAGAATTATTTCATAACGGTAAACAACTAAATGCAGATTGATTTTATACATTTATATTCCGGCCCTTCAGGATGAAGTATGCTTTGCATCAAGTCTATACTTTTGACTTCAAACGAACCTATTTCTGCTTTTGCTTTTTCGTTTTCAGTGACCAGTTTAATTAAACCCGCTTTATTTTTTTCCGATTTGAATCTTCCCAGAGTTAAATGCGATGTAAAAACCCTTTTTTCTTTAGGGTAACCCAAAACTTCCAGGTTTTCTTCAAGTTCTTTCGCTATTAAATCAAGCTTCTCTTTCCCTTCGTTTACCCCAACCCACACAACCCTGGGACGGTGAATATTCGGAAAAACCCCTGTCCCGGAAAACGCTGCCCTAAAAGGCTTTAAGCCTGCGATACTTGCTGAAATACACCCTAATATATCTTCTAGAGCGTCTTGCTGTGTTTCGCCCAAGAACTTAAGGGTAAGATGAAATTTATCTTTATTTACCCATTTAACATCTGCCAGAGCTTTTTTGAACTTGCTTTGCAGAAATAAAATGTCCTCTTTGAGCTTTTCAGGTATATTTAGGGCAATAAATAACCTCATAAGTCCCTTCGGGAACTTGATTACACAGATAAGAACTCAGATTATGACTTCCTTAATTTTTATTAAGTGAAATCCCTTTAGGGACACAGATTTCATAAGTGGTTGCTGTAATCTGTGTAATCTTTTAGAAATCCATGTAATCAAGCCTATGATTTTCAAATCCTAGACTATAAACCCGTTTTAACCTTCAAGCCTGAATCGCTTAACAGTTGCCTTCTCAACAGATCCAAAGCCTGATTTGCCGTACGCTGTCTTACTTCGACCCTGTTTCCGCTAAACTGATATTTGTACGCTTCCTTGATAGTGGGCCCGCATAAACCTATATAAACTAGACCCACAGGTTTTTCCTGCGTGCCGCCGCCCGGACCCGCTAAGCCTGTTACGGAAAGCGTGTAATCCGCTAAAGAGATGCTTCTTATGCCTTCAGCCATTTCAACTGCAACCTGGGCCGATACCGCGCCGTATTTCTCTATTGTTTCCTTATTAACACCCAGTATCTTTACTTTTGAATCGTTGGAATAGGCAACAACCCCTTCTTTGAAATAAAGCGAACTGCCTGCAATATTCGTTATCCTGTGCGACACTACTCCTCCGGTGCAGGATTCCGCTAGGGCAAGAGATTTTTTATTTTTGCTTAAGAGTTCGCCCACTACGCTTTCAAGGTTTTTTTTGTCTTCTCCGAAAATATTTATGCCTAAAATATCATAAAATTCATTTTTCAGATTAGTGAGCGTCTCTTCTACAAGCATTTCATTTTTTCCTGAAACTACAACTCCTATATCTATGATCATCTGATGAGCAAGTATCGAGAACTCTACCCCGCTGTCCCGGCCTGCCTCAAGCTTTGTTTCAGCTTCTATTATGGGTGCTATCTTCTCATCAACTTCTGATTCAGCCAGCCCGCACAGGTGCAATGTAAACTTTTTTCTAAACCCGGTTTCATATTTTTTAAGGAACGGAAATACCGTTTTTTCAAACATAGGCTGGATTTCTTTTGGAGGGCCGGGAAGCAGTATTATTATCTTTTTGCTTTTGTTTTTTTCAAACGCCAGGATCTGCCCCGGTGCTGTCCCCAGCAAATTCGGGATAACTTCCGCTCCTTCAATAATATAAGCCTGGCGTTCATTGTTTTTCGGCATTTCTATTTTTCTTTCCAGAAAATACCTGGCTATGGAACTTAATAGCTCTCTTTTTAAAGTAAGGGGCCTGTCTAAGACCCTGGAAACAGCTTCCCTGGTCAGATCGTCAAAAGTAGGGCCAAGCCCGCCTGTTGCAATAATTATCTGGCTTCTTTTTATCGCATTTTCAAATACAGCTGAAATGTCTTCTATTTTATCCCCTACAGAAGTTTCGTAGGCAAGACCCAGTCCAATGGAGCCGAGTTTCTCTCCCAGATAACTCACGTTGGTATTTATCTTTCCGCTTAGAAGCTCTGAGCCGATAGATATCAATTCTGTTTTCACCTGTAAATGCACCTCTTAATTTGTGTTAAATTTATATTATAGTGATTGATAATTCAACGTATTTATTTTTTTTGCGAAGGATGGGTCATTTACATATTCATTGGTGAGGAACAAAGTTCCTCATGACTGTTTCATTTTTAATGGTAAAAACCCGGGTTTTTATCGGCTTCCTGCTGAACGCTTACCTTTATTTCGCCGAAACGGGCTTCATACTTGGTTATATTATCTTTTAGCGCAGCCAAAAACCTTTTTGCATGCCCGGGCGAAGTAACTATCCTTGACCTGACCTTTGCCTTAGGATTCTGAGGCTGTAGAAATATGAAATCTAATATAAACTCATCTTCGGAATGCCCTATCATCGCAAGGTTCGTATATACACCTTGAGCCGTATTTTCATCAATCTCGATTTTTATTTCAGGTTTTTTGACTTCTTCCATATAAACTCCTTTTTTAGTTATTAGTTTTTACTACGAACTCATTACTCTGAACTTTTACATACCTATTGCTTTAAGTATCTGTTTTATATCGGCTTTGACCTTTTTTGGCTCTGCAGCGCATTTTATCGCCCTATCCGGGTCTTTCAGACCGTGGCCTGTTAAAATACATGTGACTTTTAAATCTTCGGTATTTTTAAAAATATGCTTTTTCATGCACTTTATTAAACCCGCAACAGAGGCTGCTGATGCCGGCTCAGCAAAAACTCCTTCGGTATTTGCCAGCAATTTATATGCTTCTATTATCTCTTCGTCAGTGACCATATCAATAACGCCGCGGGACTCATCCCGTGCAGCTACCGCACTTTTCCATGAAGCAGGGTTGCCTATACGTATCGCGGTTGCTATCGTCTCGGGTTTTTCTACGGGGTGGCCTAATACTATCGGGGCAGAACCTGAAGCCTGAAACCCCATCATTTTAGGAAGCCCGGATTTTTTTTTGTCATTATACTCTTTATAACCTCTCCAGTAGGCGGTTATATTGCCGGCATTCCCCACGGGCATGAACTGGTAATCAGGTGCTTTCCCTAAAACATCGCATATTTCAAAAGCCGCGGTTTTCTGCCCCTCTATCCTGTACGGGTTTAGGGAATTTACAAGTGTCAGAGGATAATCCCGGCTTAGTTCAAGCACTATATTTAAGGCAACATCAAAATTACCGTCAATAGAAAGGACATCGGCACCGTGAATAAGCGCCTGCGATAGTTTTCCAAGAGCGATGTTCCCGTGAGGTATCAATACTACGCATTTTATGCCTGCTCTTGCGGCATACGCCGAGGCCGATGCAGAAGTATTTCCTGTAGATGCACATATAACGGCTTTACTTCCGCTTTCGACTGCTTTGGACACCGCCATGGTCATTCCGCGGTCTTTAAAAGAACCTGTAGGGTTCATGCCTTCATATTTAAAGTAAATTTCGCCATAGAAACCGATCCTTTTCCCGAGATTAACGGCTTTTATTAAAGGAGTATTGCCCTCAAGTAGCGTAATTACCGGAGTTTTTTCCGTAACCGGCAGAAACTCTTTATAAGTCTGAATGATCCCTTTATGCTCCATATAAACCTCTTTTCTAAATTTTATTTATCTTAAAAATCGATATGCAGGAGACGCTCCACTGCTTTCTGAAAATCAGGATAAAATGCAAAGTCCTGATTTCAAGCTTTGTTCAAGCTCAAATCAATAAGAGTGATTTTGTTTTTCAGAATATTGTTTTACATTCCTATTACCGGTTTTTGCAGCCCATAATAATTGTATATTTCTTTTTCTCTTTATGTGCTTCGGGACATCATCTTTCAAACACCAGGCCGGTGTATTTTTTATTTTACCGAATTCACATACCGAAATAGCATCGAAACCCATTTCAAAAACCAGCTTTAGGCTTTCTTTAAAATCTTTATTTGTTTCTCCAGGGAACCCTACGATAAAATCAGTGCTGATAAGTATATTTGGACACTTTTTTCTGATAGTTTTTACAAAATCTTTGTAACCATCGATCTTATATTGCCTGTTCATGGCTTTTAAAATTCTGTCACTCCCGGATTGGACCGGCAGAGAAATATAATCTATCCTTCCTGATTCAAGTATTTTCATGAGTCCGCTGCCCATTTCTTTTATCCATTTTGGATTCAAGCGCCATAAAGCGATCTTGTACTCGCCTTTTAGCTTGATAATTTCGTTTAATAAATCAACCAGATTTGTTTCTAGGTCTTTGCCGTACGCCCACAGGTCTCCACCAGTCAAACCAAGCTTCTTATGACCTTGCTCAAGAGCATAAGCGAATTCTTTTACTATTTCATTTTTCGGCAAGCTCTTAAGCTTTGGAAAAACCTTTTTTATTCCGCAATAACTGCAACTGCTTAGACAGCCGGAAGCTGCATTGATATTATAGGTTTTCCTTCCCGCATAATCAGTTGTCAGTTGCCTGCTGGTAACAGAAGCTATGGATTTATCAGCGTCTATGAGTTTGTCCAGTAATATAAGTGAATCAGAGTCAATAATAATTCCGTCAAAATTGTCGATAAGGCGTGTTCTATTTATTTTCAGCAAGCATCCAAAAACCACGAATATCGCGTCTTTTTTTTTCACTTTCTGAAATTGAGCGATTATATCGAAACACTTATCCTCGTTCTCTTTAATGAACGCACAGGTATTGAACAAAATTATATCGGCTTTTTCAGCTTTTTTGGAAGGGGACCAGCCATTAACTTTAAAAAACAATTCTACCTTTTTTGTTACTAAATTGCTCGATAAGCAATTATTGGTTAACATAAAGAATTTTTTCATTGAAGGTGTGCACCCTTTGACCAGAGCAGAAATTTACATTTGAAATTTATGATTTAGACTGTTTTTAGTAATTTATATTACAAAAATATCAGGATAAATCAATAATATATTATATTTTTCTCGTCAAAAAGTCAAACCACCTTATTCATAAAGCAGTACTTAAATTTACCTCAATTTATCATGCCATTCTGTCCTGCTTTAAGCTTAATAGGGCAATAATGAATTTTCTTAAAAGAAAATAATTTGACAATTTCATTAATTTAGAATACAATGCTTATCTATTAAACGATCCGGAGTATAATATCCATGAAAAATTATGCCTGTATAATAATATTTATATATTTAAGCTTTATCGGCTTTTTATTTTTAATAAACACGGTATCCTTTGCCCAAGACCTATCAGTAAATATATCTACCAGGGCAAAACCTGTAAATATAACTAACGAACCTTTAACATCTATAAATAATAGCACATCAGAAAGCATTAAAGAAAATCCCGTTATAATGCCAAAAAAACCAAAATATGTAAGAGGTATTCATTTAACAGCCTGGCTTGCAGGTTCCGTTAAAGGCAGGGAAAAGATTTTTAAATTGCTTGAAGAAACAGAACTTAATACCGTGGTCATTGACATTAAAGAAATGCAGGGAGAAGTATATATCCCCGGGGTTAAATCTTTCAGTAAGGAATCAACCTTTACTTTTGCTATCCCTAATATTGAGGACTATCTGGCTGAATTACATAAAAGAGGCATATACACAATTGCAAGAATTGTAGTGTTCAAAGACAACCTCTTACCCAGGAAAATGCCGGAACTTGGCGTAAAAAACAAAATAACAGGAGACCTCTGGCAAGACCGGGCCGGTGTAACATGGCTGGATCCTTTCAACAAGGAAGCCTGGAATTATAACATTGATATCGCAAAACGGGCCAAAGAACTCGGATTTGATGAGGTACAGTTTGATTATATTCGATTCCCGTCCGATGGCAATACAAAAAATTGTTCTTATAGCAAACAGCACACCTCAACGGCTGCGGTGAGTGCCTTAGACGGCTTTTTAAGATCTGCCTACAAGCAGTTAAAACCCCTGGGATTAAATATCTCGATAGATGTATTCGGGCTTACGACTACAAATATACACGATATGGGTATTGGACAGAAAATCGTTGAAATGTCTGAAAATGTCGATTTTGTCAGCCCTATGGTTTATCCTTCCCATTACAATAAAGGGGAGTACGGGATTCCTGATCCGGACATCGAGCCTTATGATACGGTTTATTTAAGTTTAAGAGGGGCAAAAAGAAGGCTCGGTAATTCTTATGCTAAACTCCGACCATATCTGCAAGATTTTTCTATAAAGCATCGTTATGGAGCAAAGGAAGTTGTTGAACAAATACAAGCGGTATATGATAATGATATCGGAGAATGGCTTTTATGGAATCCGAGTTGCCGTTATACTATAGAAGCGTTAAAAGGAAAAGAGTTTTCCGATAAATTTGAAAAATCAGGAAGGACGGAACCTAAGTTTAGATATGCAGCGTCTGAAACGAACCAGGTAAAGGTTTCAAGTTATACTCTTACCAACTCAACACCGACTGCAAGCTATATAATTACCAATTCAACACCAGCCGCAAATTATTCAGTTATTGATTCAACCCTTCAAATAAAAAACTTTGAAGTTATCGAAACTTCTCCAACAGCGGAACCTATACTTAAATAGCCGTCAACTCTTTAAAACCACGTTCCACCGCGTAGGTGGACTAGGGTTTATCCGGCTGCTTTAAGGGCGGCTAACG
>JAJAPY010000027.1 GCA_020523885.1 Candidatus Liberimonas magnetica
CTCTACCGGTGCCGATAGAGCTGGTAGAGAGGCTGAATTTAAGTTTCAGCAATTCGCTATGGTACGGAGCAGTACTTAACACGCTTGCGGTGCATACGCCGTACAATACCTTTGTGCAGTTGTTCAGAAAGATCCTGCCGAACTGGATAAGAGAGGCGTCAGTAATACAAGGGCAAATTTCAGGGCGGGATGAATGCTTAAAAGCTTTAATAGCAACAGGAATAAATGAAAAAGACGCGGAAGCTCTGCTGGACATTGTAGCAAAAAATGGAGGAGACAGCATATATTTTATACATAAAGCATTACAATCGCTGGCAGAAACTGTAATAGAAAAAGGTTTAGACAAATCAGTAATTAATATCGGCCTCTTAACTACCATAGCAACCAATGCCAGATGGAATGCATCTTGGGCCTACAGAGCATTAGAAGCTCTGGCAGAAGCTGATGCAGTAAATGAGAAAAATGAAGATAATGTAGAAAAACTGTTTACCACAATATCAGGCAGGGTGTGGACTGATGCGTCTTTAACCTATCAAGAATTGAGAGATTTGGCAAAAGCTGTGAAAGAAAAAGGATTAGATAAATCGGTAGTGCTTAACATGGAACTTTTAAACAAAATAACAGAAAACTCGTTTGAGTATACAAATCAAGCCTACCTGGCATTACAGCAACTGGCAGAATCTGTTAAGAAAAACGAGTCAGACAGCTCAGTGCTTGATAAAGACTTTTTAATTTCAATAACAGCAAATGCCAAAACAAATACACGTAAAGCTTACAATGTATTACAGGCGCTGGTAGAAGTCAGTCTGGTGAGTAAGGAAAAAAAAGAAGAGATAAAAACCCTTTTAATAACAATAGCTTCCCAACCTTATGCAGCGTCAGCCTATAGTGCATTAGAAGAGCTGATAAAATCAAAAGATTTGGACAAATCTGTAATTAACATGGAACTTTTAAATGCAATAGCAACCAATGCAGAGAGTGAAGCATATTTAGCCTATATAGCATTACAAGAACTGGCAAAATCCGTAGAAATAAATCAGTTAGATAGTTCAGTACTTGATATCAAACTTTTAATTTCTGCCTGTAGTGCAAGACACAGTACACATAAAGCTTTAAATGCATTTCAGTCACTGGCAGAGGCCAAATTAGTGAACAGCGGCAATGTAAATGAGCTGGTAAATCTAATTCCCACAATAGCTGAAAATGCGGGGGAAGATGCAGGTATAGCCTTTAAAGAATTAAAATATCTGGTTGAGTCAAAAAATGTAGACAAATCAATGCTTGATATAAGCTTACTGAATACTATAGCAGTAAATGGAAAGCATAATATACATGCAGATTATCAAGCATTAAAAGCTCTGCTTAGTTCAGAAAAATTCGACAAATCTTTAATTAATCCAGACCTTTTAACCGCAATAGCAACCAACTCCAAATATATTATGGGTTCTGCATTCTATGAATTAAAAGCGCTGATAGAATCAGAAGATTTAATAAACAGAGAGGTGCTTAATTCTGGCCTTTTAAATACAATAGCAGCCAAGACAGGGGTTAATTCGAATTTAGCGTTTCGAGAATTAAAATGGCTGGCAGAATCTAAAATGTTAGGAAACAAAGCTGTACTCAATGTTAACCTTTTAACCACGATAGCAGCTAACGCAGGGAGTGATACAAACGAAGCCTACAAAGCATTAAAATGGCTGGCAGAATCTGTGAAAATAAATGAGTTAAGCGGCTCAGTACTTGATATAGACCTTTTAACAGCAATAGCGGCTAATGCAGGCAAGGATATAACCAAGGCTTATAAAGAATTACAAGAATTTGCAATATTTGTAAAAGATAATGGTTTAGATATATCAGTACTTGATAAAACCTTTTTAACAACGATAGCAGTTACAGCAAAAGGTGATATTTGTCAAGTCTTCCAATTGTTAAAAGAGTTGGCAAAAACAGCAAACGATAAAAAGGTAAAGCTTGAACTCGGTATAATGGCAGAAATGATAGGCATAAATGAAACAAAAGAAATTGGCGGCGAGCAGGTTGTGCTGAAGATGGCTCCTAAAACAGTATTAAAATATTTAACCCTGTTAAAAGAAGGTATAGTATCTGAATCAGAGAAGACCAGAATTACCAATGACGATATACCACAGAAAACCCGGCAACTGGGGTATGACGTGATTTTAGAAGAGGAAGAGCCCGGAGCTGATCTTGCGGCAGCGTCTGTGCTTGATAATGAAATGAGGCGGATATTGGGAGACGGCCTTCTGTACAAGGTGTATACGAGCTTTGTTGTGAACTGGGAGCTAGTGTTCAGCATCCCGGTGTTAAACTGGGCTGCGTACCTATTGATAACGCACTATGACCCTTCAAGGGTAGTCAAACACGGTCATTTGGCGCTTGGGGTAGGGACAGCAGCGCTGGCAGCAGGTGTATTATTTGGTGGCTGGTCTATACTTGTTGGAGCGTTATTCTTTATAGGGGCAAGCGCGTATGTGTTTAGCGGTATACACAAGGACAAAGAAGGGTATGCAGTAAAAGGAAGAGAGCGGGCGTGGCTGTTCGGTGTAGGTACAGTGCTTACCGGTGCTCTTATTTTTCCGTGTTTAATATATTTAATGCCGCTATCTTTACATGCTGCCAATTGGGCAGGTCTAGGCAGTGCGATAGCGGTTGGTGCGGCACGCTATATCATAAGCCATTCGGTATTTAATATATTAATTCAGTTGTTACGGTTTTTCAAGAAAGACCTGCCGAACTGGGTCAGGGAAGCATCAGTAATACAAGATAAAATTACAGAGAGGGAAGCGTGCTTTAAATCTCTAACAGCGGCGGGAGTAGACAGTAACGCAGCAGAAAAGCTTTTGGATACAATAGATGCAACGGCAAGTAACGATAATGTATATTTTGCTTACAAAGCATTACAAGAGTTGTTAAAGGCCAATGCAGTGAAACAGGAAAATATGAATGATGTAGTGACCCTTTTTACTGCAATAGCGCCCGATTCAAGGTGGCCATATGAAGCCTACCAGGCATTAGAAGCGCTGGCAAAGGCTGGTGCAGTCAAGGAGAACGACATGAAGGGTGTAACAGCCCTTTTTACTGCATTGGCAAATAACACAGTAAATATTACGGAAGCATTCAATAAAGCATTACCCTACAAAGCCTTAATAAGCTTTTCAGACTCTGTAAGAACGAATAACATAGATAGATCAGTAATTGATATAGGGTTATTAACCAGAATAACAGCCGGTCTGGGATTTAATTCACATAAGATTTACCGGCCATTACAAGAACTGGCAAAATTTGTGAAAGATATGGACAAATCAGTACTTGATCCGGCTCTCTTAGCCGAAATAGCGCTCCACGTAAAGGAAAATACAGGTGAAGCCTACCAGGTATTAGGAGAGCTGGCAGAAGAAGCAGGAAAAAAAGGAATAAAGCTTCAGATCGGCCTGATGGCAGGAATAATCAGGTTGCATAGACAAATAGCATCTGATGACGGATTAATTGAGATAGTGATGTCACCGGCTGACATTGTCAAATATTTAGAACATTTAAAACTAGGCATAGGATCCGGCGAGATTAACAACGATAATATAGTGCAGAAAACAGAACATATGGGGTATAGTTACTTTCTGGGAGAAAAATACTTAGATACAAACCCGTTTAGTAACAGTTATCTTGCTTCTGAAATAAAACTGAAATTAAGAAAGAATAAAACAATGGAACAGATTAGAGCTGAATTCGAATTAAGGATGATTAAGTTTGAACAAAGACTTACAGAAATTGATCTGGCAAACCTGACTGAAGAAGAAGAAGCCCTCCTTTATAATGTGCTGAATAGAAAGTATCCATCATTTATGAGACGTACGGATATTGAGAAGTTCACAAAAGATCCTTTAACGTTATATATAATGTCTTTCTTGCGCGGCGACGAGTTCTATCTGGAGGACACGGACAAGAAAGAATTAATTGAATTAAGCTATGCTATCGATGAGGCGCACCGGCAGTACGTTAAGGAGAAGCACAGCGGAGACCCGTTGTGGGAGACCAGTTTCAGGGAAATGGTTATAGAACACAGGGAATTTACCAGGTGGTTTTTTGGCAGCGTGAATTTTAAAAACGGAAAGATAGAAGTAAAAAATGCTCTGCAATATTTTATATTAACGGTTTTATTGTTATACGGAGGGATGTACGGCAAAGAACTCGAAGAGTTTACTAAAAATATTTTAATTGAGAAAATAAAGGAACATTTTGGCCTGTTTGCAAAGCTGGCTCTGGGAGATAAGTCGACTGAAGGGGTCGACCTGGAAGAAATGGTTAACCGGCTGACTTTAGACAGTTTTAAACTGCTCGGTACAAATAAAGACAAAAGCATCCTGTGGGGAGTAAAATCTTACCAGCGCACTTACTATTCTTTGTTAAGGAACATAGAAACAGGCTATCCGTCTTTGTTTGTGCTGGATAAAGAATCGCATAAAGGGTTTGATGAATCGCTAAATAAGATAGTCCAGGATACCCAGGGTGAAGCCTGGCGTGTCCCTCTTTCTAATTTTAGTGACCGCTCGGATATATTCGGCATGGATATACCGACTAAAAAAGGAGAGGTCAAGTTTGTCCCGGGTGTTTTGCCAAGATTGATCAACAGGGCCCAAAGCAATAAAGGTAAGCCTGTATACCTGGTGTTTGATAACATAGAAGCTGCCGCGAGCGGGCTGAGGGTGGAATTTAACCCTGTTTTATGGGAAAGAAGGGTTGTGATCCCGGAACTCGGGAAAAGTTTTGTGGTACCGGATAACTTGCATATAATATTCACTATGGGAGAGGATGCTCATATCAAAGATGACGCATTTTTAAACAGGGTGTTGCGCCAGCGCGGGATCGGGCTGGATGCTGATGATTTAACGACACTGCTTGTCAATAAGATAGGAATAGAAAAAGAGATGGCGGATAGGCTTGCCGGACTTTATACTGCTTTAAACAAAGGCCCGTGGAAAGACAAACAGCTGAAATTCTATATTCAGGATATAATTAATATAGCTGTCTATGAAAAAGGCCGCGGCGGAACGCCTGAACAATTAAAAGAAGAAGCCTATAAATATATCAGGATGCGGTTAAGGTATGAAGAAGACAGAAAGAGGTTTGCAAAATTATTTGAGAGTATTTTTGGCTATGGAGCTCAAACTTATGATACTGCAAAAATAGATTTAAAGGAAGGCGCTGTGCTAGTTGACGGGGTGGAAATAGAGATAAGCGACGGTTTTAAAAAATATATTAAAGAAAATGAAGTCAAATCATTCAGGCGGGCAGTGCTTGGCTATTGCGGTTACAGTATGGGAGGCATGGAAGAGGATTTGTTCAGCCAGTTTGTAAGGCAGTTGAAATTCGGGAATAAAGATTCTAATGCCAGTTTGTTTACTGTGATAGAAGGAGCCAGCGGCGAAGGAAAGACGCAGTTTTTAAAAGCACTTTCAAGTATTATCGGATACAAAAATATCGGGCACACGATTCATAGAAGGAGCAGTATCGAAGAACTGAGAGGCGGGATTTTCCCTGAACAAAACGGCGGCCTGAAGATAATAAATGATACCCCGACCTTAGAGGCAGAAAGAGAAGGCAGGAGCGTGATCAATTACAGCGAGCTGAACACTTCGGACAAACAGTCTATAGCGTATTGGCTGCATCCTGAGATGACAGGACAGGATGAAAGGCTTCTGCCAGAGATCCCTGCGGACGAAGGGTATGAAGAGGTGTTTTATAGAAATCCGATATCAAGAGATAACATATATGCGGCAGATATAAACCCCGGAGATTATGCCGCGCGCGGCATAATGCCTGAGCGCGAACGTGCCGGCGTTAAGACTGTCTGGTTAGGTTATGACTACGGCGAGAAAGACAAGGATTATCAGGCCAAAGTGCATGAAGAGATGCATAATAAGATAAAAGATTTGTGCAGCCTGTATTCAAAAGATAAGCCTATAGATGATATTTACATAAGTTTGTTAACTCAAGTATGGTGTGAGGTCCAGGAAGGCATAAACAGCGGGAAGATACGGTCGATGCACCAGGTCTTGACTTTGAGAGATATAATCCGGACAATAAAACTGCATAATTATTATTTAAAGCAGGGCAAATCCACTGAAGAAGCATTCAAAGAGGCGGTAACGGTATGTCTGGGGAACATTTGGCACGAGACTGAGCCTAAAAATAAAATTGCTACAATACTTAAAACGCATAAGCTGTATGTTGATAAGCTCAAAAGCAAAGATATCGTAAGTGATATGCTCAAAAGCGATCTGGGCCATATTTTGCTGCATTCAAATTCCTGGGAAGACGGTTATGATGTGTTAAATGAAGTAATAGCCGGAGATGCAGAAGCTCAAAAATATTACATGAATGTCAGCAGGTTCATAGAGTTGGACACAATAGTCGGCGGTGCGTCGGTAGATGCACAGGGAAACCAGGGAGTATTCTATGGCGCTTTACTAAAGATAATAAAGGAAGCCTCTGAAAATAGCGCTAAGGCCCATTATCTGGTGTTAGACGGGTTCCATCAATTAAATCCTGACACTGCCGTCGGGTTAAACAAAGCTTTACAGGACGGGATTTTAGAAGTGCCCCCGGAGCTTGCCGCTGTATGGAAAGGGGAATTAGTTGAAGGCAGGTATATAAAGATCCCGGACAACTTAAAGATAGTAGGCATAAGCTATACCTCTGAGGACCCGAGCCTTAAAGAAAAACTGCCTATGAGCGGCGCGGAGTTGTCCAGGTTAGCGAACGCAACTATGACAGCCGTTATGGATGAAGAGACCCTGGAGGAATACATAAACGGCAGGCTGGCTGAAGCGGGCGTTGGTAAAATAAATATAGAATCTGCGTCAGCTTTCGCTAACAAGATTTTCAAGCTCTATGTAAAAGAGTTAAAGGACAACAGGTATCTGCAGGCAAGGTTGAGCAAAAAAGATATTGAAGAGTATGTAAATGAATTGCTGCTGAATAAAAATAAATTATCGCCTGATTTGATCGAGAATATAGCCTATTATACTTTGGGCATAGGGCTAAGAGAAGGGCTAACCCGGGACCTCAAGTCAAGGGCACCGCCTGATCTGTCTGAGTTTACGCAGCCCGGGGCACTTGCCGAGATTGATGAAGTGCAGGATGTTTATGCGTCCATATTGTCAGCTTTCAGGAGCAAACGCAATGTTATACTCTTAGAAGGCCTGCAGGGGGCTGGCAAGACCGTAATAGCTGAAGACGTAGCAAGAAGGCTGGGGTATAAACCGGAAGAGTTTTGGAAAAGCTCAATGTATAAGGATGCCGAGCTTTGGGATTACATAGGCAAGATTGAAAAGACAGGGGCGGGCAAATTCAGATTAACGGCTGCAAAAAAAGACGGAAAGTATTTAACGAAGTTTTTAGATCTTGTGAAAAATGGCGGAGTTTATTGTTTTGATGAAGGAAATATCTCGGAAAATTCAGTTGAGATTTTAAGTTTTCTGATGCAGATAGCAAGGTGTGAAGAGATAGAATTAGGCATCTATCACAACGGGATAAAGATAGGAGAAGAAAAGATTCCGGTAAGCCCCAAATTTAAAGTTTTTGTAACGTTTAATCCTGCAGATATTACAAAGGGCAGGAAACAGCTTAAAGCGCAGTTAAACTATTTTGGAAAAAAGATCTGGGTACGCGATGACTGGAGCGAAGCAAGCTACCTTAAGTTCATAGACCATTATCTTGAAAATCCCGGCGCTCTAGATTTGCCCGCCAAACAAAACCTTATCAAACTGCATACTTATATGAAATACATGATGGACCCGGGGTTCAAGGCTATTTATAAAGGGTATATCCCTGCTAAGGTAAAAGATTTCAGGCCAGGCGCTTTTAGCCAATTGTATACATATCAATACGGGGTAAGCCCCAGGGAAATAGTGCGCACTATTGAAATGGTGGACTCTGGCAGGAGCATCTACGAAGGCATACTATTAAATTATTTATACCAGTTCAGCAATGCGGAAGACATGGCAAAAGTTGAGGAAATAATATGCGAAGAATTCCCCGGGTTTAAGGAATTCATGGTGCAATGGAAAGAAGATAAGACAGTAAAAATAGTCAACGGGAATGTAGTGCTTGGAGGTACGGTTATTCAGGGCTCAAAAGACAGGAAGGATCTGAGCGGGAAAGAGAAAAAATGGCTAGATTTACATAGCGGGACGATAAAGGCTTTGACCATGGCTTTAAATTCCACAGACAGGCATACCCTGCTCTTAAGCGAACAGGGAAGCATGCCTTACGAGCTTGTAAAGGAGTATGCGGAATTTAGAGGGGCCGAGATGGATGTGTATAACGGCCATAAACACACTACTATGCTTGAATTAAGCGGCGGCGAGATGGTCGAATTCGGCGAGTTAGATGAGTCTGGCATAGCAAAAGAGGCTGGTGCAGTAAAAGACTTAATGGGATTTCTAGGCAGGCATTTGGTACCGGCGGACAGTAATATAGAGCCCGGTGTCCCTATGCAGATCCTTTATTTGACCTCTCTTGAGATGGTCCCGTCAGAAGAACTTGAAGCCTGGAATGATTTCCTAAATACCGGCAGGATAGAAATCGCAGGCAAAAAGTATAAACTGCCTTCTAACGTGAAGATAGTTGTAAACGCGTCAGTCCTGAGGACCAAGCTTTTCTCATCGCCTTTTTATAACAGGTTCCAAAAGATCGGTATCAAAGCAGTGGAAAACAGGGAAGATGTAGGGAAATACCTGGATTACAAATATCCGGGCTTAACACAACAAGAGATAGATATGATCTATGGCGGTGCGAAATTAGCCTGGTATATGGATATGGGCAGGTATAATATGCAAAAGCCCGACTATAATCGAGCCAGGCAGCGCTTTGGTACCAGGTACGGATTTAGCATGAAAGAAATTGACCTGCTGGCAGAAATAGTGCTCTTAGAGAAAACAAACCTGATAAACAAGGGCAGTACTGAAATAGATTCCGTTAATATAGTCCTAAAGAGCCTGCTCCGCCTCTATGGCGCAGGTTTAAATGACATCAAAGGACCCTCCGGCATTTCAGACAGGGATATGTATATGGACAGGTTGCTGAAAGAAGTGTTTAACTTCAAATTCAAACGCCGGGAACTTGAGAAAATGTTAGTAACAATCAGGCATGACCTAAGAGATGTGAAGATCAAATGGGTAGAAAAGAGCCTGGCTATAGAGGGCCTGGGAGAAACCTGGCAGTCCTTTAACAACGGTATAATGGTAAAAAAAGAAGACGGCAATTATATAGTAAAAACGCCTGCAAATATACACAAAATAAAAATAGGAAAAGATGGCTTGTTTGAAAAGTCCGAAGGCCTGAAGATAGAGATAAAAGAAGGCCGGTTAATACTCCACTTGGGGTTGATAGAGTCTATAGGCGGCATAGAGACAGCCTGCGACGAAGAATATGCAATGCCTCCCGAAGAAGTGCCTCACGGCGATTATATAAAGTATACCGGGGCCATAACAGAGATAGCGAGCATGATGCTTCTGTCCTCAAGGAGATTAGAATATACAAACGGCAGTTCCAGAGGACCTATGCCTGTTTTACAGATGGGTGAGACCGGGGGAGCAAAGAGCACCTTAATAAGGAACTTCGGGCATATACTCGGTATTCCTATCAACACCCTGCACTGCTTTGAACATATGGAACCTGACGTGGTCTATGCGGACATGAGCGTAGCCGGCGGGCAGAATAAAGAGCTGACCTTAACTTTAAAAGAGTTTTTCAGCCATTTCGGCAAGATAGACGGCAAATACTATTATCCGAACGGCAAGAAAACCCATGCCGGAAGGAAAATTCTATTTTTAGATGAAACAAACGTAACCCCTGAGCTTCTGTACAGTATTCGCGAATTATTGCAGGGCAAGAGGGAGTTCAACGTTTATTTATCCGGCGAGATGTTCAGGGTAGAACTTGACCCTGAGGTAATAGTAGAGCTTGCAAGCAATCCCGCAGGCAGGTACGAAGGCAGGGGCGAATTTGCCTGGGAGATCCTTGAGGGTATAGTTAAATTATGGATGCCTGTACTGCACAAATATAAAGAGTCAACCCGAGTTACTAAAAAAGCCGGAGCGGATATTTTGCTTGGGATGTACAGCCGCAAGATGAGAGAATTAGAGAAAGGCTCAGTAGAATCAGAGGGTTTAAAGGAAACGGTATTTAGCGGCGTAAAATTAATGGAAAATGCGGCACCTGCACAAAAGATAGCGGGTGTGCCGGAAAATATAACTTATAAAACCTATGAAAGAACAGAGATAAAAAATGAAAACATCGAAGAAAAAAAGAAACCGGAAAGACCAAAGGAATTTCCTAAAGTAAGGAAAAACCAGACGTTTAAGTGCAGTCATAAAGAAATGGAAGCGGGACTGAAACAAATAGCTGAAACCGGCGATAGGAACAAAAAGTATCAACTCCTGCTTGACACCGTGCTTAACAATTATTTCCTTGCATTAGGCGAAGGTTCTGCCCAAATAAAAAATTATACTGAAAACACGGGGTCCTTAACGAACCGTGTGCTTACCGCAGCAAAAGCTATAGATCCGGAACTTGCCCAATATATTGAAGGTATAGTTAAAATGTATTCGGACTCAGGTAAAGCTATAAGTCTACAAACAGCTAAAAATATAATGAATAGCATAAGAGAGCTAATCCTTAAAAGAGGTGTCAGGCGGTTCCCTTTCAGTTTTGAGATGATACAGACAGAGAAAGAAAAACTGGTCATACTCTTTAAAAGCGAAAAAATAATCAGAGAAGTTGTGCTGACTGATAAAGACTTTGAGGAATTAGGTATAAATAAAGACACATACAAAGACAAACTGCCTGTTAAGGCGTATTCGGTCGAGAAACACCCATTTTTAGAAGAGGCAGTGGCAAGAGGGGTTTTTAAAGGGAAAAACTATGCGGTCGTATATGAAAAATCTACACTGGAAGGCCTCCATTCTTCCCAGGACCCGCAAACACTTATCAGCTGGTGCGGTTATCATGAGCTGGGCCATCGTATTGAAGAGATGCGGGTTTACGGCGAACAGATAACTGCTAATAAAAACGTTGAACTGTTTTCCTCATTGTTCCCGATAATATTCAGCGCGGAAGGCAAGAGGGCTGCATATATTGAATATGAACTTTTAAGGTTGTTGAGCCAGGAAAAGGACAAGGGTTCATATTATTGCCAGGCAGCAAAAGGGATTTTTAACGGATTCTTGGCAGTATTAAAAGAAGAAGGCAAAATCGATAAAGGTGTTGCCGAGATAACCAACTACTTTGAACAGGGATCAATAGATATAATATGGGCTGCAATAAAGAAGTTAAAAGAAGAAGAGGTAAAAAATATAGCAATCAAGCTCTACAAGGAATCCGGAAAATATTTATCAAGCGCCGAAGCCGGCAAATATAAAGGGAAAAAAGGCGGGATAGCGAGCGGGGACAGCATAGGTGAGTATACAGACGGGCTGGCCAATCCTCCGGACGTGGACACTGAAGAACTTCCGCAAGAAGAACAAAAGGAAATAGAGAATAAAATAAATATAGAATCCGACGCAGAAGGCGAGAAGGAAGAAACCCCCAAGATAATCAATGATAAGGAAGTCGGCGGTATGTCAGGGGAAGAAGGAGGGGAACCAGGAAGAGGCGGCTCCGGAGTGGTGGAAGGAAAATGGTTTGAAAAATATTGCCTCCTGTTCGGCAGCGGGGCAAGAAAGTTCATAGATATTTTTGCCGTAGAGCCGAAAGAAGAAGAAACTTATGCCAGTTCAGGGAGGAAGCTTGTTATAAGGCGCTGGATAACTTCGGCAAAAAAAGTTTTCAAGAAAACGATATATGAGGAAGAATCCCCGCAGGTTGAGATAGGGGTAACAATAGACAGGAGCGGAAGCATATTGGGAAAACCGGGTTTAGTAACTGCCTTCAATACCTTAACCAAATTTTTTATCAGTTTAATGTATGTTGCCGGCAGGAACAATACAGATGTTTCGTTTACGGTAAGTTCTATAGGCGAAGACTTTACTCCTGTAGTCGGGTTTGACGAATGCAGGGACGAAAATAAGCTTGAAGAGGCACCGGCTGCATTGTGGAGAGGTGACAGCGACGGTATAAATACTATAAACCTGATCAATGGTTTGAGAAAACAGTACGCTTCTCGCGATCTAAGCAAGCCAAAAGTGCACTTTGTACATACTGACGGCGGAGAGACGGCTTTCAAGCATCGTCCTACGGAAGCAGAATGGAAGCAGTTAAGAGATATGGTAAACAAGTTTGAAGAGGAATACGGGGTTGAACTGGTTTTTATCGGTCTGGGGACAGAAGATGTAAAGAATTATAACAGGTATATCGTTTTAGAGGATGAGCCAAAAGCCGAAGAGTTTGTAGATATTATAACGAATATCGCGATAATGAAAGTAACGCGCGGCAAACTTCTTGAAGGCGACCTTGTAAAAGTGTTGAACCTAACGACAGCTTCTGTTCAAGCGATGGGCCTGGCTGCGGGTTCAAAAATGACAATCCATGCAGTACAAAACACTGCAAATACTTCTGGCATGTTAAGAAATAAGATACTAAATATTATGGACAGGTTCCGGGAACTAAGGCAAATATGCCCTGAGCTGGTGGGGAAGTCTTTTACACAGGCTAAGTTCGGGTTAACTCTGGATCAAATGAAAACAGAAAGAGAAAATAACCGGATGGTGTCAAGAAAAGGGATGAAGAGGCTTACTGTTACTTCTATTACTTCCCAGCAAGCCATAGAGCTTAAGCAAAAATTAGGGCGTGAGTTCAAGGAATTTACTTCCGGAGCCGATAAAGTACCTAATATCGTTTTATACGGCCAGGAATTAAAAATATGGGTTGATATGTCAGGGATGATTTATGTGCAGGATCCGAGTGATGCCTCCTTAAATAATCCGAAGCTGGCCGGTTTGGTGCAGAGTCCCGAAGGCAGAAACTGGGTTAATTCAATGCTGTTTCATTTAATTAATTATACTATACATGCTGATGTCCCTAACAAAAACAGTTTCAGTCAGCAGTTAGTCAGGTTCTGTAATCTGCCTGTAGGCCGGGCCGGTGAACAGATCAACAATGACATAATTCTTGTCAATAATGACCTGATGATCCCGAAAAACATGATCGAGCGCTTAGGTCTTAATAAAGACGAGAACTTTACTGAAGAAGAAAGAAGGTTCTATACCCGGCTATTTGGCGAGATAGAAACCATGTATTCAAATAAAATGGTCATAGCATCGATAGAAGGTGAAACCGCTGCGGCAAAGAACCTGGAAGCCTCTGGCAGGGTTAATTTAAGGTTATATGCCGAAGATATGGCAGGTTTGACCGGCACAGGCGTTTTAAATAAAATAGGGAATATATATTTGGCATTATTGAACAGCCAGGAAGGCGTATTAATGGCCAAAACAACGCTTGATATAGGGTTTAATTTTGGCGAAGATAAATTAAGCGATTTGGGTAAAGCTGCGGAACTGATAGAGGCACGCATGAAAGACTGGACACAGGGACCGGTAACGATAACCGATCTTGTTGTGAACGGGAAATTAAACACCAAATATCTGGATCTTTCCAGGCTTGCAGAAGCAAAAGGTGTCGATATAGCGGAACTTAAAAAAGGCGGATTTGACCTGGAAGCAATGAAACAAATACTGGCTAACCTGTCAGGAAAAAGTAAATCTGAATTTGATAAATATCAGAAGTCGCTCACAGAACAGCAAAAAAGGGCTTTGGAGAATGAAGTTCTTGACATCTATGAACGTGCTGGAAAATCACGCATAGAGGCCAAAGAGCTCTTAAAAACAGGCAATGTCAATAAAGACCTGGTCCAGTTCGTGTATTATATGCACTGGAATATGCAGGTTTTGACCAGGCAATTAATAAGAGATATTATGGAAATTGAAGTTGAGAAGCGTGAAGGCAGGGTGAAGGCGGTTGAAAGCGTCGGCTTGGAAAATAGTATCGGTGATGCATCGGCCCTAGAGAGTTTATATCAATCAATATTGGATACCTATAACCTCGGAGCAAAAAGTATCCATATAAACCTTGTTCCCTTGATCAGTAAAAAGACAAAAGAATTGTATCAGGAAAGGGTGCTGGATTTAGTTACCGAAAGAAGATCTAAAAAAGATGTGGAACTGGAAATTAAGGAAGAGCTGGCTAAATTCATAAATGAACTGGGCCTGCAGCTGGTAAAGTTCGCAGATGAATACAGAGGAAGGCCGCTGCCTTCCGATTTTGTTGTGTCTGTTGCTTTGCCGGAAGCTTCGCATGATGCTGCAAAAGCCTTGCGTCAGGCAGGTATCGAATGTGTCGAAGTGTGTACGCTTGGCCAATTGTCAAACCTTGCCGAAGGCAGCGATTATAAATTGCAAAGCAATAATACGTATTTGAAAGTCGTAACAGCACAAGAAGATGTAAAAGAAGATGATAAAACAAAGGGGCTTGAAAACGGGTTAAAGAGCCAGGCAAAGGTTCTTATGGTTGATTCCAGGCTTTCTGAATCGCTGGAAAGGGCTGATAAGCCGTTTGCTCAGGCTGTTGAGGAAAAGAAACAGAAAGCAGATATGTATAAGAAAAAATCAACAGCTAATTTAAGTTTGACTTCCTTCACCGAAGGTTATAATGTCTACAAACGCAGGGCGGTTCCTTTAATGAATGAAAAAGAAGAGGTGTATGCTGAGGTCGTTAAACTTGTCTATGAGTATAAGAAATTAACGGTGTTAAAAGATAAGGCTGAAAAATTAACGGAGATTCGGGACAAGATTTCAGGTGATGAAAGGTTTGCACATTTAAAAGACTACGTTGATGAAGCTATGAAATCCGTTCAAAGTATGAGTGCCATAGGTGCAGCAGATGCAGAGGTCATTGAAAGGTGCGATATTACAGCCCAATATGTCTTTGGCGCCTTGGTTTCAATAGCAAGCGATAGTATAGTGCCCGAACTGCTGCCTGAGTATATGAAAAATGTCGAATTTATAAGCGGCGAGTTAAGGCAGGTGTGTGCCATATTGCTATTGAATGTGTTTGCTACAGATACAAAGCTGTTCAATGACCTGAAAGATTATCAGGGCGACCCAAGGCGGTTTAATTTCAATGACTATGACAATGATATGGTCAGAGGTATCATTGAGAACGGCACGGTTTCCGGGGCAACTCCGGCCGCGGTCACTGAACGGATACTTGACCTGTTGTACAACGACACAAAACACATAATGCCGGAGTTCATAGATAACATTATTAAAACAGTCGGTTCCTCAACAAAGGTAAGCCTGGTGCGGGCAATTAATGCCGCCGGGTAAATGCTTTTTGTAACGCTATTTTATCTGACACCTGCCTTTCTTTTATTTCCTGCCGAGCAATCCGTATTTATTCTAAAAAATAAAAAAAGTATGATTTTAAAAGCTATTTTATCTATGGCATAACAAAATATGATATAATAAAAACCATTGTAATTTAAAATAAATTGATAATTTGTGTGGCATTAAAGGGATAATAATATGAAGAAGATCGTCTTATTAACAGCGGTTATAATAGCCTGCCGTATTTTATGTCATAGTGCGGAGAATGCGGCACCTTCGGCTCTTACGCTTAAAGGCTGCCTTGATCTATCGGAGAAAAAAAGTGAAGTGTTAAAGATAGAATTTGAAAGACAGAAACAGATGCTTTACAGGTTAAACCAGGCCAGAGGCACCGTGCTCCCTGCGATCGATTATAGGTACCTCAAAACCTATAGAGATACTTCGGGCGGATTTTATGACGGGGAACAGGCGGATTCAAGATTTAATATAAGCCAGCCAATATTTAACGGGTTTAAGAATAGTTACGGCATAAAAGCCGCAAAAAGCCTGGTAACAAAAGAAGAACTGCTTTATAAAGTATTGTATAAAGATTTTGAAGTTTCGGTCACGCAGTCTTTTTATACTGTTATCCAGTTACAGGCAGATATACAAAACATTCAAAGCTCTGAAAAACTGTTGCAGGACAGGATAATAGAGCTCAACGAAAGGGTACGGCTCGGAAAATCCCGGGAAAGCGAAGTCCTGGCAGTTGAATCCCAGATAGCAACTCTTAAAGCGCAGGAAGAAAGCCGGAAAGGCAACCTTGCCAATGCCCTGGAGTCTTTATCATTCTTGACAGGCATTGATTCATCGGAGTTGAACATCATTGACGATTCCTCTGGGGTTCAGGACCTTGAAATACTGGAGAAGTATATTGCAAAAGTAAATGACTGGCCAGAGATCGAAGCCGCCAGGCAGGATATTGTATTTCAAACCAATGCGGTCAATATCGCTAAAGGTTCGCGCCTGCCGTCTTTAGATCTTGACGGTTCCTATTATACAAACAGGAGCGGCAGCCTTTCTTCATCGAACTGGGAAGCGCTCTTTACGTTTGATATGCCTCTTTTTCAGGGAGGGATAATCAAAGGGAAGTTAAACGAAGAGAGCTCTATCCTTAACCAGTATGAACAAGCTCTTTCTTTGGCACAAAGACAGGCCACAAGCCTGGTAAAGAAGCTTTATCAGGCTGCGGTTTCAAGCCTTGGCCAGGTTTCCGCGTATAAAGATGCTTACGAAAAAGCTCAAAAAAGCTACCAGATACAGTTAAAAGATTACCGTTTTGGCCTTGTAAACAACCTTGATGTCCTGCAGGCTATGACAGCGATGCTCGATGCAAAACGCAGCTATGACAAAGCTCTTGTGCAGGCAAAAATAGATAAGGCCAACCTTGAAATAGCAACAAAAAACTAAAAATACAATAAACAGCTTGACATGTTGTATTGTGTATAATACAAAATATATGTAATCTTATATTATGCAGGGGTTGGGCAAAATTAAGGTGTGTGTCCCCCGAATTAATTCCGGGGACACACACCTTAATTAGTATGCAGGCGCAAAAGATATTTTTGCACAAGGGACAATAAATGAGAAATAAACATTTAACATTCAATGAACTGGTAGAGTCTATTCAAAATGTACATCAAAATCTTTCTGCAAAGGCTGCTAAAGCGGTTAATGCCAGTCTAACTATTAGAAACTGGATTATTGGCTATTATATTGAAGAATATGAGCGTGCCGGGGTTGACAGGGCTCGTTACGGAGACCGTCTTATGGAGGTGTTGGCAACTACTCTTACAAAACAACGCTTATCCGGGTGCGATAGGAGAGAATTATACCGGCATAGGCAGTTTTATCTTGTATACCCGCAAATTGTGGAGTCAGTGTCCCCACAATTACCTGCTTGGCTAAAGGGAATGATTTCAGTAAAACCGAAGAAAGTGGGGACAGTGTCCCCACAATCAAGTATCCCGCCCAAACAGCTTTTAGACAGGTTTTCTTATTCACATTTTGCTGAATTATTAGAAATCGAAGATCATATGAAGCGCGCTTTTTATGAACATGAATGTATGAGGGGTAATTGGTCAGTGCGGGAGCTTAAGCGGCAGATAGCCACTCTTTATTTCGAGCGTTCCGGATTGTCAAAAAATAAAAAGAAGCTCGCTGAAATTGTGGGCAGAAAAGCTGAGACCGATAAACCGGAGTTTGTAATCCGCGACCCTTACGTGTTCGAGTTTCTCGGGTTAAAATCAAGAGAAGTAATGGGCGAGTCTCATCTTGAAAATGCTTTGCTCGATAAATTGCAGGAGTTCCTCTTAGAACTCGGGCATGGATTTTGTTTTGAGGCACGGCAGCAGAGGATAATTATTGGGGGTGAATATTGTTTTGTCGACCTTGTGTTTTATCACAGGGTGCTTAAATGTCACGTGTTAGTTGAGCTTAAGGCAGATGAATTTAAATATGAGAATGTAGGCCAGTTGAATACTTATATTAACTGGTACAAAAAGCATGCAATGACTGCGGGTGATAATCCGCCTATCGGTATTTTATTGTGTACCGGCAAGAATAGCGCAAAAGTTGAGTTTGCATTAGCAGGCATGGATAATAAGTTATTTGTTAAAAAATACCAGTTGGAGCTGCCCAAAAAGGAAGAGATAAAAAAGTTTTTAGAAGCCCAGATTAAATAAAAACTGAGGAATTCTTGCGGCACACTATTTAATTATTTTGTTAATTCAGGGGACACACACCTTAATTGTTGAATTTAGGAGACACAAGACTGAATTAAAACATTAATCAAAGGAAGCTAAAGGTAGTTAAAAATTAGCGTTTAGCGTATAACATAGAGCGGATAGAAAAAGCAAAAGCCTCAAAGATTTTGCAGTTCCTATATGCTAAACACTAATAATGGGAGTTAAAATGTCTTTATCAGATACGTCAATAAAAAACCCGGTTTTTGCCTGGATGCTTATGGCCGGGATTATTGTTTTTGGTATGTTAGGTTTTTTAAGGTTGGGTGTAAGCCAGCTGCCTGATGTTGATAATCCCGTACTTTCCATTTCCACCGCGTGGGAAGGCGCTGCGCCTGAAGTCATGGAAACAGAAGTGACAGATGCTATAGAAGGCGCTGTAATGGGGATACAGGGTGTCCAAGAAATAATATCCACATCGCGGCAGGGAAGCAGTGATGTAACGGTCCAGTTTGACCTCAGCACCGATATAGATGTGGCCCTTCAGGAGATACAAAGCAGTATATCCCGCATCCTGCATCACATGCCCCGGGAAATTGACCCCCCTAATATCCGCAAAAGCAACCCCGAAGACCAGCCTATCCTCTGGCTCAGCGTTTCCGGAGACCGGCCTCTTAAATTTCTCATGACTTATGTCCGTGATAATATAAAAGACCAGCTGACTACCATCCCGGGTGTAGGGGACGTGTTCCTGGGCGGCTATGTGGACCCAAACCTGAGGGTCTGGCTTAATGCCGATAAGATGCAAAAAAACGAGTTGACGGTGGATGATATAACATCCGCCATTTTGTCGGAACACGCAGAGGTCCCGGCGGGCTATATCAATACAGGTACAAATGAAATGAATATACGGGTTACAGGAGAGGCCGGCACGGTAAAAGAGTTCAGCTCCATAATAATACCCTCAAGGAAAGGCTCGGTTTTGTGGAAAAAATTTACTATAGGAGATGTCGCAGATGTCGAGGAAGGGCTTGCGGATATTAGGCGTATATCCCGCACCATGGGTGTAGCTAACGTGGGCCTCGGCATACGCAAACAGCGCGGCACAAATGCCGTAGAGGTCGCAAACGCAGTAAAAGCCCGTGTAGACGCTATGCAGAGATACCTCCCAAAAGGCGTAAAACTGGAGGTCCGTTTCGACACTACAAAATTTATAAGTGACTCAATACACGAGATGAACTTCATCATGATTCTTTCGGTAATACTTACCTCGCTTGTCTGCTGGCTATTCCTTGGATCGTTCAATTCTGCATTCAATGTCTTTCTTACAATACCGCTTTCTATATTCGGGACGTTCTTTGTGATATATATACTTGGCTTTACCCTGAATACTTTCACGCTCTTGGGGTTATCGCTTGTCATCGGCATTGTAGTAGATGACGCCATAATGATGCTTGAGAACATTGCGCGGCACAGGGAAGAAGGGGAGACAAAAGTTCTCGCTGCAATAAAAGGCGCGCGCCAGATAACCTTTGCTGCCATAGCTGCTACTACAGCCATACTTGCGATATTTGTGCCTGTCATTTTCATGCAGGGGATCATCGGAAAATATTTCCTTCAGTTTGGCGTAACGATTTCCGTGGCTGTAATGATATCGCTGCTCGGGGCGCTTACTCTTACTCCGATGTTCTGCGCGCAGTTCCTTACTATCGGCCATACGACCGGAATAGGCAAGGTTATGGACAAATTCATGGCCTGGCTGAAAATGAATTATGCGGTCAGCCTTAAATGGTGTTTGGGCCGCAGGTGGACAGTAATTTTTGTGTCTTCCCTGATGTTTGCTGCATCACTTTTTATGTTCTCCATAGTAAAGAAAGAATTCGTTCCACCGCAGGACATGGGCCTGCTCAGTGCGCGTATTGAAACAAAGGTGGGTTCTTCCATAGAGTTTACAGACAGTGTTTTTAAGGAAGTAGAAAATGCTGTAATGAAGCATCCTGAAATAAAAAACTATTTTTCAAATATCGGCGGGGACATGGCAAATACCGGAAATATAATGATGAGGTTAAAGGACGTCAAAGACCGGCCGGTTGATAAAAAGAAAGGCAGGCCGCTTACCCAGCAGGAATTGATGCCCCTTCTCCGAAAAGAACTAAAAGCCATTACGGGCGTAGTAAAAGCCAGTGTTTCGGACCCGTCTTTGGCGGTTTTCGGATCACGCCGCGGTTTTCCGGTTGAATTTACGTTGAACGGCCCGGAGTGGGATAAACTGGGCGCTTTGAGCGGGAAGATGCTGGATGTTATGGAAAATACCGGGCTGATGGTCGATGCTAACTCTGATTATCAGATTGGAATGCCCGAGGTGCGTGTTGTCCCGGACAGAAAAAAGGCAGCTGAGCGGGGTGTGAGCATTTCAGTGATAGGTGCTACGATAAACTCCATGATAGGCGGCGTCCGCGTAGGCAAGTACACGCAGGGTGGCCGGCGTTACGATATCCGCGTCCAGCTTCTTTCCAGCGACCGCAACAAAGTGGCAGATATCAGCAAGATATGGGTCCGCAATAACCGCGGAGAGGTAATACGGTTATCGGATGTCGTGAGCATTATACAAAAGCCGTCTCTTCTTTCTATAACCCGGAAAAACCGCGAACGTGCTATACGCATGTATGCAAATGTCGCTCCCGGTAAATCGCAGGGAGAAGCCTTAAAGAAAATCGAAGAACTTGGAAAGGAAGTACTTCCCGAAGGGTACCGGCTTGTTTTTACAGGGAGTGCACAGACATATAAGGATTCTTTCGGGAGTTTGTATGTAGCTCTTATTCTTGGAATTTTTGTTGCTTACATGGTGCTCGGCACCCAGTTCAACAGTTTCGTGCACCCTTTTACAGTGCTTCTGGCGCTTCCTTTCAGTATTTCCGGAGCTGTCATCGCCATGGTGCTCACAGGTAATACACTCAACATGTACAGCGCCATAGGTATAATACTTCTCATGGGTATAGTTAAAAAGAACTCGATACTGCTTGTAGATTTTACTAATCAGAGAAGGGAAGAAGGTATGGAAGTGTATGATGCCTTGATGAACGCTTGCCCCATACGTCTCCGGCCGATAATTATGACCTCTATTTCTACAGTTGCAGCAGCTGTTCCACCGGCTCTTGCGATAGGCCCAGGTGCCGAGACCCGCGTTCCAATGGCTGTAGTTGTTATAGGCGGGGTTTTTGTTTCAACGGTTTTAACACTGTTTGTCGTACCGTGCGTTTACAGCCTTATGTCAAAGCTTGAAAGCCGTGCGCATTATAAAGACGTGCATGAAGCTATGAAAGAACTATCAAAAGCATAGCCATCCTTATTCCACCCCTTACATCTACCTCATACAATTGGCGTTTCCTATGCCTAAAAATTTATGCATACGAGCTTGACAAATAAATAGAAAAGATATAATATGTTTTTGAAAAGCTTAATTTTATATGCTAAAGAACCGGCTGGGGGTAGAAATGAAATCAAAAACATTACTTAAAAGAACCATAAAAACAAGTATTTTTCTAATCAATCAATCAATCAGTATTCCTTACTAAGTACTTCATCAAACAAAATCCAACAAATCAATTATAAGGAAGGTAATAAATGAGGCCTATACAAAGGAGTATAGAAATATTTTTTCTTATTTTATGTTTATCTTTGCCTTTATTTTTATCTGTGAATGTGCAGGCAGGATTAATCTCTGGTTGTGTTAATTCTGGCGGTTCTTCAAACAGTTCAGACAAGATAAAGTTTATAAGCCTGGGCGGTATTTCAAGAGGTTACTCTTCCATAATCCAAAAAAGCGCTTCTATAGCAAAAACAGCGCTTAAACAGGCTATTGGTCCGAGCGCTGAATTTATACTCCACGAAGCATATACCTTCCCAAACCCGGCAAAAAGCGGCAAAAAACCAACCCTGCACATTGAAGTAGGCGTAGCTGATTTAGTTGATTTCAGGATATATGATGTAGCCGGTGATTTAATTTTTAAAGGCGAGCTAACCTCAGCTCCGCAGGTAATAGGTTTACAATATGCCTATGAATACCAGCTTAACAGCGATATAGCGAGCGGAACCTATATCTGCAAAGTCCAGGCCAAGAAACAAGGCAAAAACGATATAACTACAACCATAAAATTTGCCATAATCCGTTGAGGTCTTAGGGTCTTCCAGTCCCGCATTGGATAAGACAATGCGGGATTGGCGGCGGCTAATGTGAAGCCGGGGCCGGATTGTCGGGATGGAATAGAAATTTCGAAATCCAAAGCACGAATTTCGAAAAAATAATCAATAGGCAAAAAGAAATCTGCAAAACTTAAAATTAATTTGTCTTTTCGAAATTACTTATTGAGGTTATATGATGACTAAACAACCCAAGATTATTTGTATAGGGATAGTATTATTTTTATTAAATTCATCACTTTCTTTTGCCGGAACAACAGGCGCAGCCTTTCTAAAGATAGGTGTAGGAGCAAGAGCCGCAGGCATGGGCTCAGCGTTTACGGCTCTGAGCGATGACGCAAGCGGTATCTACTGGAACCCTGCCGGTATAGCGAGTATATCGGAAAAGCAGGTTATGTTTATGCACTCAAACTGGATAGAAGATTTAAAATACGATTTTGCAGGTTTTGTTAAGCCCGTAAAAACAGGTGTTTTAGGCCTAGCCGCAAGCTATTTATCGCAAGGCGATTTCCAGGGCAGGGACGAGAACAGGCAACCCACTTCAAGTTTCTCGGCTTATGATATGGCCCTACTTGTTTCAATGGCGAAAAAGACGGACTATGGTAGTCTAGGCGCCAACTGTAAAATAATAAGAGAAGTTATAGAATCCGAAAATGCAACAGGTATAGCAGTAGACCTTGGCAGTAAAATTCAATACCCGGATTCTAAATTCAGTTTCGGCCTTGTGCTACAAAACCTCGGCCCCCAAATGAAGTTCATAAACGACGGCTATAACCTTCCTTTAAGCCTTGCAGCC
>JAJAPY010000028.1 GCA_020523885.1 Candidatus Liberimonas magnetica
CGGCAGAAACAGTGCTTTGCGTTGTTATCTTGTTGCCTGACGAATCCAACAAATAATTTCCCGATGAATCTTTGATCCAGTAACTTGAATAATCACTGATTGATAACACTTTTTGAGGATAATTTCCTGACCAAAGGATAATGATATTCCCTGTATAATTATTACCATTAGCTGGTTTTTCTAAAGTAGTATTTCTTAATTCCCAATTACCTGACATCATTGGAAGCGGATGTTTGTCCTTTATTCCGCTAAAAGTATGCAAATATGTCCAATAACCGATTGTTCCTTCTATCCCGATATAAAACCCGCCGCCGTTTTGGTCCCAATCAATTATAAAAATATTGCCACTTTCTACTGCTTTTATGCTTTCACCTTCACTACCGGCATAATCTATCCCATAGTGGAACCAAGAATTAGCAACATTCCTCGGCCCATAATCCGATATTATTGACCAGTTTCCTGGAGGGTTTAAGTTTTGTCCGAAAACTATGGAACATATGAATATGCTTAATGATATAATTACTATTTTCTTAAGCATACTAATCTCCGATATACTGCTTTAAATCAATTACAAAAGAGCTTTTATCTTTAATGTCGTCTACTATCACTTTCCCATTGTTAGAAAATCCATTAATAGGAATTGTTAATCTTTTTCCCGGATTCCAAGATTTTCCATTCTCAAGATTATAAAATATTGTTGATGTTGGATTTCCCGCAACTCTTAATGCAAGATATTTCCCATTTGGTGACATCACAGGCTCAGAACCCCAGGGCACATTTAAAAGCAAATCGCCTTTTTTATTATATATATGTGCCGTATATGTAGTTTCAGCTAATCCGACAGGGACATATATTATTTCGCCATTATCAGAAAATTTTGCATCCCCGCAGCTTACTCCTTCCGGCATCTGCTTTTCCCATAAAAGAACACCGTTTGCATCATAAAACTCAAGTTTGCATGTACTTACTCTGTCATAGTAAAGTTGTTCATTCCCCTTTTCATCTATATCCGCAGAAAACCCGGTAAATATTGATAATAAAGCATATTGTTTATCATTGCTGGTTATAACTGCTTTTTCAGTCAAATATTTGCTTTTTATTATTTTTTCTTCAGTTTTTCTTGGAATTATTTTTGAATCAGTTTCAAGGCTTATTGTCTTAAATGTTTTGCCGTTTGTATCATGAAACTCTAGTCTTGGATTTAGCGGCTCAAAATCTGCTGATTCACCTTTGTTTAATTTCCTACTGCGCACCTGCTCTTCATAAATTTTGTCCGCCTCCTGCCTTGTCTTTACCGGTATGTTGCTTATTACTTTACCGTCGGCATTATTATCCCTTATAACTATAGCCCCTTCATCCCGCAATACTTCAATACTTGCTCCCCAAACTGAAATCCCTAATAGCTGAAAACATAAAATACTTGAAAATAGAATTAGATTTGTCCTGTTCATGTGTTATACCCTCCAATGCGGATTTTAAATAAAGTATTACGATTAATCGACAAAGTTCTTTTTGTTATTTATGAAGTGGTTGAAAGAGAAATGGATGCTTTATTTTGTCCGTTAGCGTCTAATATGCCTATTTCACAGAATACTATTTATTATGTATAGGTGACATATCCCTTAATTTTTTTACTATGGGAGGCAGGACTTCAAGGACATAATCAATATCTTCTCCGGTGTTGTCTTTGCCGAGGCTGAAACGTACGGCTCCCTGAGCGCAGGTAGGTTCAACGCCCATGGCAGTTAAAACGTGCGACGGTTCCGTCGAACCTGATGCACAGGCAGAACCTCCTGAAACAGCGATGCCTTTCAGGTCAAGGTTAAGTATAATACTCTCACTTTCAATGTAGTTAAAAGAAACGTCGAGGGTATTAGGAAGCCTAAGGGTTGGGTGCCCATTAAGAGAAATGTCAGCTATCGTGTTTTTTAACCCGTTCCACAATTTGTCCCTTAACAAGGAAAGCTTTTTATTTTCTTTTTCCAGGTCTTTTGAAAGGACCTCGACGGCTTTGGCAAATCCCGCTATGCCCGGAACGTTTTCTGTTCCGGCTCTTTTGTTGAATTCATGGTGGCCGCCGTGCATGAACTGCTCTATCCTGGTGCCTTTTCTTATGAAAAGCGCGCCTATCCCTTTTGGCCCGTATACTTTGTGCCCTGACATGGAAAGCATATCAACGTTCAATTCATTTACATTGATAGGAATCTTGCCGGTTGACTGAACTGCATCGGTGTGGAAAGTGATCTCATTGTCTTTTGCTATTTTTCCTATTTCTTTGACCGGCAGGATAGTGCCCACTTCATTATTTGCATGCATTATGGTTATTAAGACAGTCTCTTTAGTTATAGCTTTTTTTACGTCTTCAGGGTCAACAAGGCCGTACTTGTCTACGGCAAGATAAGTTATTTTAAATCCGTTTTGGCCGAGGTATTGGCAGGTATTTAGTACAGCGGGGTGCTCTATGCTTGACGTTATAATATGGTTTCCTTTGTTTTTTTTCTCATAAGCAGTGCCTTTTATCGCAAAGTTGTCGCTTTCTGTCCCGCCGCTTGTAAAAATTACCTCTTCCGCCGCTGCCCCTATAAAAGAAGCAATCTGCTCCCTTGAATCTTCAACTGCTTTTCTTGCTTCCTGGCCGAACATGTGCACGCTTGAAGCATTTCCGAAGATGTCCGTGTAATAAGGAAGCATAGCCTCAACCACCTCTTTTCTTACAGGAGTTGTGGCGTTGTGGTCTAAATAAATTTTCTTCTTCATTAAAAGGCCTCTTTTAATAAATCCGAAATCCGAAGCACGAAATCCGAAAAAAACTACAAACAGAAATACTGCAATAATTAAAAGGAATTAAATTTTTTCTGTTTTGCCATTTTGCCTATTTAATATTTTTTCGAAATTCGGTATTCGAGATTCGAATTTGTCTTATCTTTCCTGTTATAAAAACTAAATTTATGTGAATATTAATGCTTTTTTGCTGCATTTGTCATAGAACTTTTGACAATACCAAAAAACTTCTGGAATTTCTCTATTTCCTCTTTGACGTTTGGTTTAGTTATTACAGAGGATATCGCGCATATTGCGTCCGCTCCGGCGCTTACAACTTCCGCTGCATTGGCCAGGTCTATGCCGCCTATAGCTACTACCGGGACGGGCATTTCTTTTTTTATTTTTTTTATGAGTTCAACGCCTAAGGGTTTTCCTGCATCGTGCTTGGTTTTTGTTTTGTACACCGGTGATACAGCCAGGTAATTTGCGCCTGCCCTGTAAGATTCCATAGCTTCTTCCATGCCGTGAACTGTTATTCCAATAATTTTGTCTTTGCCGAGCAGCTTCCTGGCTATTTTATACGGCATATCGTCCTGCCCCAGATGGACGCCATCAGCATCGATCGCCAAAGCTATATCTATCCTGTCGTTTATTATAAACAGTTTATTTGTGCATTTTTTTATGAGCAGAGTCGCTTCTTCAAGCAGTTCTTTTGTGCTTCCTTCTTTGTTCCTGTACTGGACTATCCTTGTGCCTGCGGCAACTGCCATTTCCACATCGTTCAAATTGCCTTTAAGGCTCAAAGAAGCATCGGTTATGAAGTAATATCCTTTTATCACTTATCCTCCGGAGAAATAAATGCAAATATTAAATATCAAAATGCAAAATTGCGGTGTTTGCCTATAGCAAACGATTTAAATAAGTACGCTTTGGCGGACACATTAATTTTGCATTTTTCACTTTGCATTTTGCATTGAAGTTAGCTCCCGCTTTTACAGTATTTGCTTTTATCCTTTAGAACGCATCCGCCGCATTGATCCGTACACGGTTCTATATGGACCAGTACGTTAGTGTTTTTCAGGGCTGTTTCTATGTCTGTCTCTATCAAGTCGCAATTTTCATGGTATTCTTTTATAGTCATGTCTTTAGGAGCGTTTAAATGAAGGTCTATATACTTCATCTTTCCTGCCCGCCTTGTCCTTAGTTCATGAAACCCGGTAAAGATGTCCTTATATTTATCCAGGACAGCCCCGACTTTTTTCACCTCGTCGTCGCTAAGCTGTGAATCCAGAAGCGGAGTGTATGCTTGCTTTAACATTTCGAACGCTTCTTTTAATATCAACAGAGCGATGATTATCGCCACTATCGGGTCAAGAAAATGGAGGTCGGTTATCCACAGGATCAAAAGCCCCAGAGAAACGCCGAAAGAGGTGTAGACATCTGCTTTTAAATGCAGCGCGTCGGCTTCCAGAGCGACCGATTCTTCTTTTCTGGCCACTTTGTAAAGCTTTTTCGATACAATGATATTTACCACGGCAGAGACCAGCATAACTGCAAAGCCCCAGCCTACCATCGTGACATGCTGATGCTGGATAAGTTTTTTTATAGCTTCACGGATTATAAAAAATGATGCCATAATTATTAACATAGCTTCTATGACACCGGAAATGTTTTCTATTTTTTGATGCCCGTAAGGGTGCCCTTTGTCCGGAGGCGTATCTGATAGTCTGACTGATACATAAGCTATCAGGCTTGCTGCCAGATCCATTGCTGAATGGATAGCCTCGGATATAATACTTACAGAACCCGTAATGATGCCTACGATGAACTTTAAGAGTATCAGCCCGGAATTCGATATTATTGATAATTTTGCATATTTAACTTTTTCATTCATACATTTTTATTCTACTAAATTTAATATTCATTGGCAAATAGCTGTATAAATTTATTATAATGGTTTTATGTTAAACCAAATAGATAGCCTGATCAGAGAACACATAAAGATTAAACTCGGCATAAACAAACAAAATGAGATAAGAAGGCTCATTTTTGAGATCTGCCAGAGAGAGAACATCCTGCCTCAAAAAATATTTGAAGAAAAGATTTTGCAAAACATAATTAACGACAAAAATACCGGTTATCTGGGAAAATTCCTGAAAATAAAAGGCTGCCTCCTTGGCCGCAGGTATCCTAACGCCATTAAAGAAAAAGATTTTAATGTTTTTCTTAATATCGGTTTCGATAAAAAAGGAAATTCTGAAAAAATATGTAACGAAAAGTTTTACCCTGAGCATATATTCATTGAAAATGCCGCCAAGGATTCCCGTCTAGCAAATAATCTGGTTAAGTTATTCCCCGACATAAAAACAGAATATATAACAAGTATCAAGGATTACAGAAAAGAAAATATACTTTTAAAAGATAATTTAAGAAATAGGGATTTCAATAGCGGAGAGATTGCTTCGCCTTCGGCTCGCAATGACACTTCTTTAGTCATTGCGAGAAGCGACGCGACGAAGCAATCTAATTTAAGAAAAAGGGATATTTTTGTCACGGCTCAAAGTTTTGATTTTGCAAAAGCCTGCCCTTGTACAAAAGGCGTTATTAACTGCAATTACCATATAATAAACCTTGGTTTTGGCTGCCCGTTCGACTGTACGTACTGTTATCTACAGCAATATACGAATTTTCCGGGTATAATTTTAAATTCAAACCTGGATTATTTTTTAGATAAGGTAGGCTCATATCTGAACAAGTTTAAAAATAAAACCGTCAGGATAGGTACGGGCGAGTTTACAGATTCCCTTGCTTTAGATAATATTACGGAGTATTCGAAAGCCCTTGTCCCGTTTTTTTCTGATAAAAATGTATTGTTTGAATTAAAAACTAAAAGCAGTAATGTCAAAAACCTGATAGGATTAAAGCACAACAATAAAACCGTAGTCTCCTGGTCTCTTAACCCCGAAAAGATAGTTCAAAACGAAGAGTTTGGAACTGCCACGCTGGCTGAGAGGTTAAAGGCCGCAAAAATATGTTATAATAACGGATATAAAATAGGGTTCCATTTTGACCCTGTCATTTATTATGATGATTGGGAAAAAGGTTACAGAGAAACCGTAAACCTGATGTGCGATACAGTGCCTGATATAGAATGGATAAGCCTGGGCAGTTTCCGGTTTAACAGGATGCTTAAACCGGTCATCGAGCAGAGGTTCCCGCATACAAAATATATTTATGATGAACTGGTGATAGGGCATGACAAAAAAATGAGGTATTATAAGGCACTGCGGATAGATATTTATAAGAAGATCTTCGCCTGGATAAGAAAAAGAAATAGTAAAACTGCGGTTTATCTTTGTATGGAACCGAAAGATGTATGGGAAATTATTTTTGGGAAAGAAAAACCATACTGGTTATAAAATAAAATCCGGTTATTTTTTTAGTTTTGGTTATTTAAGTTTGTTTAGGATTTAGAGTTTAGTGTTTAGAATTGAGAGTCAAAAGAGGGGTTCTCTATGATAAAGAAAATATTTATTATTTTATTTCTTACTGTTGTTTTAAAAGTAACGGTCTCTGCAGAAGGCCTGCTTACCGGCAAAAATATAAAATTCTCGCAGGAATATGATTTTTTAACGTCCTATGTATGGCGCGGGTTTACTTTGGACGAAAATCCCGTACTGCAGCCGAATTTTTATTTAAGCGCACATAATTTTACTGCAGCTTTCTTTAGCAGCTGGGATACAACCCACAGCGATTCATTGCAATCTGATGAGAAGGATCTCTCGGTCAATTATACTTATGAATTTGTTTATTTTGATGCTTCGATAGGGAATATATATTATGATTTTCCCGGCACAAGGACTTACAGCGCCGAATATTATCTGGGGCTGCAATTGACAGGTCTTCCGCTGACCCCGAATATTATGTATTATTATGATTACCTTACAAGGAACGGCTCATATTTATCCCTGGATCTTGTGAAAAGCTATTCTCTAGATGCTAAAGGTTTTGTGAAACTTAGTTTCGGCGCGCATGCCGGATATAACAACCAACTTATCATTAACGGGCAGGGGGAAGATCTTTCTATAATTGCAGATTTAGGATTTAAGCTTACCGATATACTCGGCTGTTCTTTGGTTGCTGCAGAAAGTATCCCGTTTGACGGCCTTGGAAGTTCTACGGACGGAAACCAGGAAAGCAGGTTCTATGCAGGTGTGAGGGTAGGGGCAGCCTATTAAGTTTTACAGTACGGAAAGAAGGATATTGACGCCAATTCCAGAGATTATCGGCAGGATAAAACTTCCGTAAAGCCTTTTCCATATCGGAAAATTATTGTCCAGGGTCCACAAACCAAAAGCGCTCAAACACAAAACTCCAGTAGGGAACAAGAAAAAAACCGGCTGGTCCCAGATATTGGCATGATAATAATATGCTACAAAAAAAGACGAGATACTTATCAAAAAAAGTAATAGCCTTGATAAACCAAATAGGGAATCAGAAACGAATTTGAGTAAGTTCCATATTTTTAGTAAGCGAAGCATTATGACCAATGCGCATAATACGGCAAAAATTGAAAAAGAATTCCTGTTAAAATTATTGAACTGTATTTTTAAGTTCTTTTTAAAATTGTTCCACTTGCTTGGCAGGGCTTTTGCGGATTCTTCGGTTTTTTTCATTTTGTCCTGCATGGCGATCATCGGCGATACGATATCGTAGCTGATGGCGTTCTTTTCCATTCCAAGCTCCGCAAGGTCCGAAGCGCTTGCTTCGGGCATCCTGTTGATCTCCTGCGCAGGCAGCTGGTTTATCGTTTCATCTTGTGCCGGCAGGTCGGCTGCTGTGCTGTTTTGGTCCGGGAGTTTGGGAAGGCCGGCGGATACATTGTTTTGGTTTGGAAGTTTAGGAAACGCATCCGACAGTTTGCCCATATAGTTTTTACTCTGCATAGTTACCCAGACGGCTCCGATTAACATTACTATCATGAAAGTTTTCATAGTGCGCCCCTCTGGAAATTATAATAGAGCTCCGGCTATTTTTTCAACGGGCTGTACATAGGCAAAACCTTTGCCCGGGACATCAAGCTGGGCGGCAATTGAAATTGTATTAAAAATATTATCTGTCTGGTCTTTTTTTGTTACTATCAAAATAACTTCTTTTTCAGGAGCAATGAGCCTTCCAAGAATTCCAAGTTTTTCCTTTATACCTCTGCCTCTTGCATAATACATAGTCGCTGCGGTTGCCCCTGCCTTGAGTGCCTCGTCAACGATCCTGTCAGCCTTTCCTCTTTCAACGATACAAGTAATAAGGTTAAAACTCATGGAACCTCCATTTCTATTAGCATGGAGCGTATAGCGTTTAGCGTATAGAAAAACTAAAAAATCTTAATTTGTTTTGCCCTTCCTATCCGCTCTACGCTACACGCTATACGCTATTTCTTGGTATTATACATATTTTAGCACAATCTTTACAGCCCTCTTTGCCATTCCGGAGCAAGGATATTTTTGTCTTTCCTTGTCAGTATGCCATTGAGCTCTTTTAAGACATAAGGTTTGTCTTTCGGAAACCGTGCTTGTATTGGGAAATAATTCGATGCGTGGTTTGAAAAAAACAAACAATTAAAATCATCCATGTTCTTAATTAAATTATTTAGTTCTTCGATGAACTCGAACCCTTCAAGGGGTTTAAAAATCCCTTGTTTTTCCATAGCATAAAGCGGGGTATTTTTGGCTATCATTAGCGTCAGAGCTGCGATCTGGTCAGGCCTTGAGTTGTTCAAGAGTTTTGCCGTATTAACGGCGTTTTGGCAGGATAATTTTTTACCGCCAAGCCCGAGAATAACGGTTGTATTAACTTTGATCCCTGCCTCTTTTAGCTTAAGGCAGGTTTCAAGGTTTTCCAAGGGCGAACCATATTTGTTAATAAGTTTATATACTTCCTGGTCGCCTGTTTCAAAACCCAGGTAAATCAGATTGAGTTTTCTTTTTTTAAGTTCGATTAAATCATTCACGGATTTAGCCTTTAAACTTTTTATCGAACCATAAAGGCTTATTCTGGTGAGTTTAGGGAAGGACCTTAAAGCCGTCTCGAATATTTTAATTAGCTCTTCCTGTTTAATTGTTACAGCGTCTCCGTCAGCGAAGAATAGTCTTCTTGTATCAGGATAATATTTTGAAGCCTTGATTATTTCCTTTTCTATTACATGAAGATCTTTTATCCGGAAATATTTTTCTTTATAAGCAGGACAGAATATACACCTGTTATCCGAACAACCCAAAGTGATCTGGATTATCAGGCTTTCAGCTTCGCTGGGAGGCCTTATAACAATACCTTCATAATCTAAAGTACCGAACATATTATCTCCACACTTCTTTAATAATTATATATAATAGTAATATATATGGCAAAAAAACTCAATATAATTTTCAGGTGGTCTAATTATAACCATTATACCTTATCTGCGCTTATCGGCCTCGTTGATGAAAAGCTTGATCCCAGAAAATTTTACATCTCCACAAAAGAGAGCGCTAAGGATATAATAAACGAAGTGAACTCAAACAAATCTATTAATATCCTTTGTTATTCGTTCATGGTAACTGAGTTTGAAAGCGTTAAAAACGAGATAAGAGAGCTGAAAAACGTTTTAAAAGACAAAATAATCATAATTTGCGGAGGCAGTTTTACTACGGCAGTTCCAAAGGCGGCACTTGGGGCCGGTGCAGATATAGCTTTTAGGGGTGAAACAGAAGAGTCTTTCCCTGATTTTTTAAATAAGTTATATGATTCGGGAAAACTCCCTGAAAACAGGATAATTGATCCTCTTCCGCTTAAAAACTTTGATGATTACCCTCCGTTTGCCTACAAAAGAGGTTTTTTCGGGCCTATCGAACTAAGAAGAGGCTGCTTGAACAGATGTACCTTTTGCCAGACCCCTCAAATATTCCCAAAAATAAGGGAAAGGAGCATAGAATATGCAAAACACTATAACAAATACCTTATTGAAGCAAAAAGAGACAGGGTTTCTTTCATTATTTCAGATGCCCTCTCATACGGTGCAAAAGGCGGGAGGGTAAATCTAAAGTATCTGGAAGATTTTTTATCAGGAATAAGGAAAACAAAGATAAATATAATGTACGGGAACTTCCCTTCGGAAATATCCTCACACAGCCTTGCGTTATATCCCGAAGCCGCAGGTATTTTAAGGAAATATATACAGAACAGGAAGATAATAATTGGTGCTCAAAGCGGGAGCGATAATGTGTTAAAGATAATGAAAAGGAAAGATACAAAAAAGGATGTTTTAGAATCAGTTAAAATACTTTCAGCCAATGGATTTATCCCTATTGTTGATATTTTATTCGGTGTGCCGGAAGAAACCAAAAAAGACAGGATTCAAACCCTTGAATTCATGAAATCCCTCCTTCTTTTATATAAAAACATTCAGTTCAACCTGCATTATTTTATCCCGCTTCCCGGGACTGTTTTTGCAAACACAGCTCCGGAACCCATAGAAGACGATATAAAGGAAGAGATAGTGAAATTTGTAAAAATCGGAGTAGTTCTGGGAGATTTCTTTAGACAAGTCGAATTTGGCAGGAAATTGGCTTAAAAAAGCCAATTTTTGTATAATAAAAAGAAAAAGGAAAAAGAATGAGTTTTTATATAGGGATAATAGCCGGAATATTGTGTACGATTTCGTTCATACCTCAGGTATATGTAGTCATAAAGACCAGAAATACAAAAGACCTGTCCCTGACCACTTTTACAATTTTTGCAATTGGCGTATTTTTATGGTTTATCTACGGCCTTTTGATCCATGAAATGCCCGTCATTATCGCAAACCTTGCCACCCTTGTAATGATAATAATCATCATCATAATGAAAATCAAACACGGGTAATATGCGTCAACATCCATTCCCGCAATAGATGTTGGCACGGGACAGACTTAAAGTGGTGAGCCGTGTCCGATGCGGAATCGGTAATGGCTATAAATTCGGCAGGTTTAATTTAAAATGCGAAAGAATATACAATAGACTTGAAACGGAAGATAATGAATAGCGTACTATCAAATAATGCTCCTTATTTCATAAGCAAAGACGGGGTCTATGGAAGATCAAAGTGTTAGAGTAATCACAGGATACGTTTTTATAGATTTGCTTTTTAGTTTTATAGCGGCCTGTGTAGCGTTCGCTATTACTTATAATGAATACGTTCACCATTATCCCACAAAGAAAGAGCCAATTAAGTTGGCTCTTGACACCGCCGTTACTACTTTCATCGTTTTTGTTATATTAGGAGGGTTGGGAGTCCTGGCCTTGCATTGGATGTCATGAATGGGAACACAATACGGATTTAAATATGGAACCTTCATCTCTATTGGTCTAAATAGGCAATTCCCACGAAAGCTGACTCTTAGTTGCATATAGATTGACAGGGCAAAGAGAATTGGATATAATACATAATTGTAATCATTACAAACATGGAAATTATTAATAAAAAACTACAATCCAAGGGCATAAAGCCGACTTATCAACGCCTTAAGATACTTAAGTATTTTGAGGGTAACCATATACACCCGACAGTTGATATGATCTACAGGGACCTTGTAAAAGAGATACCTACTATCTCGCGCACAACGGTTTATAACACGCTTGATATGCTGTGCAGGTCCGGGCTTATGACTTATATAAATATAACCGGGACTGAAGTGAGGTATGATGCTTTAACAGACAGGCACCACCATTTCCTGTGCGAGAAATGCAAAAAGATATTTAATATGGATTTTAAATGCCCTATATGCAATAAAGAAGAAGTAGACGGGCACATAGTAAAAGAATTGCACGGGTATCTTATAGGTACCTGCAAGGAGTGCAATAAGAATGGATAAAAACACCGGAAAAGAATTTGTAAACCTGTTACACGACGCCCTGGAAAAAGAATATAACGATGCATTCCTTTATTTAAAGGAAGCGGAAATATTCAAGAAGAAAATAGTCGGAGGAGATAAGCTCTCTATAGTTTTCGAGAACTTTAGCAAAGAAGAATTCAGGCATGCGGACAGGGTCGCAATGAAGATCATAGAACTCGGGAGTAAAGCCGATTACAATTTTAGGCCGGTTGCGATAGAGCCTTCCCTTCGCGACACACTGCGGAGCCATACCGAAAAAGAAACCCAGGCATATTTTGTGTACGGGCGATTGATAGAGCTTTGCGATGATACGGATTTTAATATCATTTTAAAAGGTATCAGGGAAAATGAAAAGGAGCATTTGGATAAAATAACGCATATTTTAAAGAAACTTAAATAGAGAAAGAATAATTTGAAATTCGAATATCGAAATCCGAAAAAATATTAAATAGGCAAACAGAAATACGGCAAAAGTAAATTCAAGAAGTTGAGGTTTTTGGAATTTAGATATTTAATATTGTAGTTTTTTTCGGATTTCGAGATTGTAGTTTCGAAATTTATTAAAAGCTTGGAGTTATTATGAGACAAGTATATCTAGATAACCAGTCTAACACACCTGTAGATGAACGGGTTTATAATGAAATGCTGCCGTTTTTAAGGGAAAATTACGGCAATGCCCAGAGCATGCATTCCTTTGGTTTTGTTTCAAAGGATGCCCTGGAAAAAGCGCGCCTTCAGGTATCTGGCCTTATCGGTTCAAAACCTGAAGAGATATATTTCACCTCATGCGCTTCGGAAGCCAATAATCTGGCGGTCAAAGGGGCGGCTGAAGCCTTAAAAAATAAGGGAAAACATATCATTGTTTCAAGTATAGAACACTTCTCAGTGCTAAATTGCGCAAAAAGGCTTTCCCAGAACGGTTTTGAGGTTACGTACATTCCGGCAGACAGATACGGAATTATTTCGGCAGAAGATGTTGAAAAGGCAATAAGGCAGGACACGATACTTGTATCTATACAACATGCAAATACGGAGATAGGTACTGTCCAGCAGATAGAGGAAATTTCTAAAGCAGCCAAAAAGAAAGGGATATTGTTCCATACCGATGCCGTTTCAACAGCCGGCATTATCCCTGTTGATGTAAACAAGCTCGGAGCAGACTTACTTACATTATCCGGCCAGCAGTTCTACGGGCCAAAAGGCGCTGCTGCGCTTTATATCAAAAAAGGTACAAAGGTAGTTCCTCAGATAGACGGCGGTGTCCAGGAAGGCGGGAGAAGGGCAGGCACGGAAAACGTCCCGGCAATAGTAGGTTTCGGGAAAGCCTGTGAACTGGCAAAGGCCGAGATGCAGGATAATTATGGCAAGATCATAAAATTGCGCGATAAGCTGATAGATGAACTGCCGAAGAAAATAGAACATATATACCTGAACGGGCACCGGACGAATAGGCTTCCAGGTAATGTCAATTTTTCGGTCGAGTTCATAGAAGGAGAGGGGATGTTCCTGTTGTTAGACCAGAAAGGCATCTATGTCTCGAGCGGTTCTGCCTGCGCTTCAAAAGCGCTTAAGATGTCGCATGTCCTGACCGCGATAGGCTGCGATGCGGCTGTGGGGCAGGGCTCTATTTTAATGTCTTTATCAAAATATAACGGAGACGAGGATGTAGAATTTGTTTTAAAGGAATTTCCTCCGATAGTCCAAAAATTAAGGGAGATGTCGCCTCTTTACAGTTATTTCAAGAAAACCGGCAAACGGCAGGAGGCCGGGCCTGGTACGGATTACGAGCACGCACACGAACACGGAAACGAGGAAAACTAAATATAGCGTTTAGCGGATAGCGTAGAGCGGATAGGAAGGTCAAAACGAATCATGTTTTAGATTTTCTATACGCTAAACGCTCCACGCTCTACGCTAAAGAGAGGTTATAATATGCCATTTTATTCAGAAAAAGTAATGGACCATTTTCAGAATCCGAGAAATGTCGGAGAGATAAAAGATGCTGACGGAGTAGGGGAGGTAGGGAACCCTGTTTGCGGAGATATGATGACATTTTACATAAAGGTAAAGGATAACAGGATAGAAGACGTAAAATATAAAACATTCGGGTGCGGGGCAGCCATAGCTGTTTCATCCATGGTCAGCGAGATGGCTAAAGGGAAGACGATAGATGAGGTAAAAGCGATAACCAATGACCTGGTAGCAAAAGAGCTTGGGGGGCTTCCGTCCCACAAGATGCATTGCTCAAATCTCGGTGCTGATGCTCTTCATAAAGCTATAGAAAACTATCTTTCTAAAAAAGGAAAATAAAATGAATAAAAATAATAAGAAAGACAGCTGTGAATGCCCGTACTGCGAAAATGAGCTTGAGATGAAATGTTTTGAGCCTGTATTCTGTGTGCCCTGCGGCAAGAAATTCTTAAAATGCCCTAAATGCGGCAAATTGTTCAATGAAAAAGAAAAAACCTGCCCGCACTGCAGTTAAGGTTGTTTAGGAGGGGAAAGATGAAGGAAAAGATGACTATTATTTTATTTTCCGGGGAGCTTGATAAAGCCATAGCGGCTTTTACGCTTGCGACGACCGCTGCAGCCAGCAATATGGACGTTTCGATATTCTTCACTTTCTGGGGCTTAAACGTATTAAAGAGGTCGAAGTTTTCAATATCGAAATCCCAGAATATGATGCAGAAGATGTTCAATGTTTTCAGCACGTCAAGCCTTCCTACAAGCCAGCTCAATATGTTCGGGCTCGGGCCCTGGATGATGAATAAGCTCATGAAAACAACAAAAATGGCTACGCTGGATGACCTGATGAAACTGGCAAAACAGCTGAACGTTAAATATATAGCATGTACGACGAGCTGCGGTGTTTTAGGTTTAAACAAAGAGAGTTTAAGTCCCGAAGTTAACGAATTTGCAGGCGCTTCAACGTACCTTGCTGAAGCAAGAGAATCTAAAGTAAATTTATTTATTTAGACGAAAGGAATCGCTATGAAAGCAAGCAAAACATTGGATTGTACCGGCTTATTTTGCCCCATGCCTATAGTAAAAACGAAAATGGAGCTTGAGACCATGGCCCCGGGCGAGGTCCTTGAAATACTCGCTGATGACCCCGGGTTTGAAAAGGACCTGCCTTCCTGGTGCAAGGTTACGGGCGAAAAATTTATAGAAATGAAGAAAGAAGGTGATATCCTTAAAGGGTACGTGCAAAAAAAATAGACTACAGACTACCGACTGCAGACTACAGAATGAAACTTTTTTCTTTCTTATTAGTCTATGGTCGGTAGTCTGAAGTCTGTAGTCTGAAATTTAATTTCCGGAGGATTTTATGTCTGTCATTAAAATTGCAGAAAATATTTACTGGGTTGGCGTAGTAGACTGGACTGTAAGGAATTTTCACGGCCATACGTACAACACCAACAGAGGCACAACGTATAACGCATACTTGATCATGGATGAAAAGGTAACGCTCGTAGATACTGTTTACGGGCCGTTTGCCAAAGAACTTATAGAAAATGTAAGGCAAGTAACAGACCCGTCTAAAATAGATTACATAGTTGTTAACCACGTAGAAACCGACCATTCCGGCGCATTACCTGAAGTATGGAAACTTTGCCAGAAAGCAAAACTGTTCGGAACACAGAAATGCAAAGAGGGCCTGTACAAAAATTATTATGTGGACTGGGATTTCAACGTTGTTAAAAGCGGAGAAACATTGAACCTGGGCAAACGCACGCTTACTTTCCTTGAAGCTCCCATGTTACACTGGCCGGACAGTATGTTCACTTATATTAAAGAAGATGCTCTTCTTATGCCTAATGACGCATTCGGCCAGCATTACGCCACGTCGGCAAGGTTTGATGATGAAGTCGACCAGGCTGTCCTTATGGAAGAGGCAATAAAATACTACGCAAATATCCTTTGGCCTTTAAGTTCTCTTGTGCTTAAAAAGATCGAAGAAGTGGTAAAAATGAATATCCCGATAAAAACTATAGCGCCGAGCCACGGGATAATCTGGAGAAAGGACCCGGGAAAAATAATCAATGCCTATGTAAAATGGGCAAAAAATGAAACCGAGAAAAAAGTAGTAGTGGTCTATGAGACGATGTGGAATTCCACGGAAAAAATGGCAAGAAAGATAGTTGAGGGGCTATCTGATTCAGGCTGCGATGTGCGCCTTTATGACATAAATAAAGCCGATATTACTGCAATAATAGGAGAAATGTTAAATGCGAAGGGTGTCTTGATCGGTTCTTCCACACACGATAACGACACGCTGACGAATATCGCCGGGTTCCTGGAGTTTTTTAAGGGGTTAAAGCCGAAAAACAGGATAGGCGCAAGTTTCGGGTCTTACGGCTGGGCAGGAGGCGCGGCAAAAAATATCGAAGGCAGGCTCAAGGAAGCCGGTCTTGAGATAGCTATGCCTTTCCTGCAGTTCAAATTCGTGCCGGATATCGGAGAGTTTAAGCAATGCTATGAATTCGGCAAAGCATTCGCAGAAAAAATAAATAACAGTGATAAGGTGTAAGGGGTAAGGTGTAAGAAGACAACGGCATTCGTTTGTTATTCTTATCCCTTAAACCTTATACCTTACACCTGGAGGAAATCATGAAAGGTTTTGTTTGTTCGGTCTGCGGTTTTATTTCGATTGATGGAGCTGCACCGGAGAAGTGCCCTGTGTGTATGTCTCCGAAAAAAGCTTTCAATGAAAAAGACGATGCTATAGTAACCCCCAGCGCTGCGACCGATAAAATAGAGACCAATAAAAAACATATCCCGGTAATAGTTGTAGAGAAGAAATGCGGCCTGATACCTGACGGTTGTACTGATGTCCAGGTCAAGATCGGAGAGGTGACACACCCGATGCTGCCGGAGCATTTTATAATGAATATAGACTGTTATCTTGATAAGAAGTTCATTTTGCGCGCGATCTTGACACCGGGCAAGCTTAACCCGGCTGTAGGCCTTCATTTAAAAGTTTCAAGCGGGAAGTTTAGTGCGGTTGAAAAGTGCAACCTGCACGGAAATTGGATGACCGAGGTAGATCTATAGTATAAATGAAAAAACGGATCATTTTTGACCACATAGAAGTTCATGTGAATAGCATTCCTAAATACTGCAGGTTCCTTAAAAAGATATTCGGAAAAGGAAGGTATAAGATAATAGCCAGGGACGGTACCTCGATGTTTAAATCTCCCGGAGGGCCGAACATTGAGGTAAAGAAAAAACAAAAAGGCGAACCGGTGACAAGCTCGGGATTTTGCAACCCCGGCCTTAGGATGAAAGGCTCAAAAAAGTTCATAGAAAAAATACTGAAGTGTAAAATATCAAGGGTCTCAGACAACCCTGACGGGAAATGTTACTTCTTTATTGACCCTGAAGGCATAACCTGGCATATTAAGGATTATCTGATAAAAGACAGATTCATTAACTGGTAGTATAGGAATTTGAAAATCATATACTTGATTACACGGATTTATAAAAGATTACACAGATTAAAAGCAAAAACACTTCTTTAGATACTAAATGCACTACCACTCGCTAATTATGAAAGAAATGAAATCCAGCACAATTACTGATTTCAGGCTAATAAACATAATTAATCCCGTCTATTTATTCGGTAGGATAAAATCAATAACTTCTTTTGACGACCTGTCAAAAAGGATTAAAAATGTTTTCCTTTTGGCTTTCAAGATAATCACGCTGCGCTACGGTGAGAGATACTGGGACAAAAAGCGGAAGGAAAGGTTCCTTTATTATACCGCTAACCTTGAAACAATAGACGATCCGGATACACATTGCGAAATAGGGGAGTTCTGCTTCCACAAGAAAGATTATGCCACGGCACTGGCGGCATATAAACGGGCGATAGAAACCTGTCCGGAAAGTGAAGTTGCTCATTTTAGAACTGCTGAGATATATTCTCTTATGCAAGAATACCGTTCCGCTATAGATCAAATAAAAAAAACCATAGAAATAAACCCTCTTAACATATATTCACATTTGATATTAGCCAAGGCGTATGCAGCCGAGAACATGTTCCCTCAAGCTCTGGAAGAGTTCAAGGAGGTCCTTGAGCTCAATAAAGGCGATAGATGTATAGAAAAACAGGTATGCGAAGAAAGGGCCAGGATATACAGCATTCAAGAAGACCATAATCTTTTGATCGGTGAATTGAAAAGCCTGATGGCATTGAACCCTTCTGATGTTTCGATACCTTTATCACTGAACCTTTCATATAAGATGATCGGGAAATACTCCGAAGCTCAAAAAGAGTTTGACAGAGCGCTTGGAATGCTGAAAGACGAAAAAAAACTGATAAAAACCATCGCCTCAAATGAAAGCCAGAGAGAAAAAAACAGGTTTACAAACGAGCTTGAAATAGCCCAAGGCACAACAAAGCTCATGTCAAAAGTAAGGACCATAACCCTTTGCCTTACCAACAGGTGCAACCTGAACTGCAAAATGTGCTGGTCGGAAAAACTGCCGGCACCGGGGATGCCTAAAAAGGTAAAAGAAGAAATAGTAAAGACCTTCCCGCACCTGGAGGAGATAATGTGGGCGGGCGGCGAGGTGTTCTTAGACGCTGATTTCAATGATATGCTTGATGAGGCCATAAAACATAAAGTAAGGCAGGTTGTAATCACAAACGGTCTCTTGATGAACGAGGAGCATGTTCATAAATTCATAAAGAACGGCATCCGGCTCATAATTTCCATTGACGGCACTACTAAAGAGGTCTACGAAGATATACGGAGAGGGGCAGAGTTTGAGATTGTAATAGAAAAACTTAACCTGATAAACAGGATAAAGGCCGGTATAAATCCGGATTTTAAAATAGAATTAAATACCGTAGTGATGAGGGCCAATTATCATCAGATAGAAAGTTTCGTTGAATTTGCAAGAACGCACGGTTTTTCAAAGATAAATTTTTTTATGGTGGTGGGTAACAGCAATAACCAGAATATTTTTGCACAGGATACGGATGAAAACATTTTATCAGGCATAGCCAGGGCTGTCGATAGGGCCGTATTACAGTGCGGCAAATACGGTATAGGCTGTTTCCACGATATAAGAAGGGATATATTCAAAAAAAATGCGCCAGGCCCGTTTGCTGATGAACTATGCAGTACCGGCAGGGAAGATACGGGACAGAAAGAGAAGCTTCCAAACAGAACATTGAAATGTTTTGCTCCGTGGAAAAGGGTGAACATAGATTTCCTCGGCAATGTAAGGCCGGACGTCCATTGTTTATGCAAAAATATAGTAGGTAATTTAAACAGCCAGAGTATGGAAGATATATGGAACGGAGAAAAGATAACGGAGTACCGCAAAAAGATAGTATCAGGGGATATAGACAAAGTATGCACTTTAAAAGAAGTCTATAAAGAGATACCTGCCGAACTATTGGGGTAACCCTATAAATAAGAGGAGCAAAGGATGGCGATCGAGGAATTAAAAAAAGGCCCGCTGGATAAATCTGCTTACAGGCTCTCGGGGTGCCGGTATTTGCATGAGAGGCAGTATAAAGAGGCCTTGATAGAATTCGATAAAGCGCTGAAACTGTCCAAAGGGGACCATGAATTTGAATCCGGCGTTTACACTGAGAAGTCAAATGCATTTCTCGGTCTGAAGAAGTACGGCTTGGCAATGAAACAGGCAAAAAAGGCGGAAAGCCTTGACCCAAAGAATAAAAATGCCTATAAGCTCTCGGCTAATATATACAGCCGCTGCAGGCGGTATGAAGAGGCATTGAAAGAATTTGATAAAGCCCTGGAACTGTCCAATGGAGACAAGGAATTTGAATCTGACATTTGCCATGAGAAAGCAAATACGTATCTCAGTATGAAGAGCTACGGCCCGGCGATGGAACAGGCAAAAAAATCGATAGGCTTAAACGCAGGAAATAAATACGCTTACAAGCTATCGGCATGTATAAACCTGCATTCGAGGCAATATGAGGAGGCATTGAGCGGGTTTGCTAAAGCGCTTGAACTGTCTAAAGGAGACAGGGAATTTGAGTCAGACATATACAATGAGCTGGCTCGGATATATTTTGAACAGGGCAAATACGGGAAGCTGATAAGCGAGTTAAGTAAAGCGATAGAGTTAAATTCAGAAAACAGTATGACGCACTGGCTCCTGGCTAACGGTTATAAGTATCAAGGCAGGTATGTGGAAGCCTTAAATGAATTTGCCAAATTAATGGATATGGGCAGGGACAAAAAATCCGAAGAAAGGATACAATTTGAAATAATAAAATTAGTGGAGTGCGCCAATATAAACGGCAGCAGAGATAAGGCTCTTGAGATAATAAAAAAAGCGTTAAAATTAAAATTCACTTACAAGACCATGATAATGAACAGCCTGGCCAATGAGCTTGAGATCGCACAACAGGCGGTCAAGCTTAAGTCGAAGGTCAGGAAACTCATTGTGAACCTGACGAACCAGTGCAATTTAGACTGCACAATGTGTTTGAACCAGAAAATACCCAAACAAGAAATATCCGCTAGGATGAAACAGGAAATAATAAATATATTCCCCTATCTTGAAGGCATAAATTGGATGGGCGGGGAATCGTTCATGTATCCGGGTTTTGAAGAGCTCCTTGACGAAGCCGTTAAACATCCGTTGATACAGGAGATAACCACGAACGGTCTTTTGATGGACAAAAAAACCGTTTCTAAACTTATAGAAAATAATGTCAAGCTTACGATCTCGATAGACGGTGCGACAAAGGAAGTATATGAAGAAATCAGAAAAGGGGCCAGATTTGAATTGCTGATACAAAAGCTTAAAATGGTAAACGAGTTGATCAACAGGATAAACCCGGAATATAAATTGACCTTGAACCTCGTGGTCGTGAAGTCTAATTATCACCAGATCGAGGCTTTTGCAGAATTTGCCAGGGAATATAATTTTAACGCTATAAACTTCATGGTGATATATGAGAACCGGAATAACCAGAATATATTCAATTTCAACCGGGACGACAAGGTTTTATCCTGTGTCAGCAAGTCCTTGGATAATGCAAGGGAAAACTGCAAAAAGTACGGCATTATATTTAATACCAATATTACACAGGACCTTCTAGAGACTAAGCTGAGCGAAAACCAAGAAAACATAAGAAACCATGAAAATATTAATAATGAACCCTGCCAGGAGCCCAAGATAGATATACCCGACAAAGTGAAAATATGCCAGGCTCCGTGGAAAACGCTAAATATAGATGTGACAGGTGAAGCCAGCCCTAATGCCAGCTGTTTTTGTAAGAATGTCCTGGGCAATCTAAACACCCAGAGCCTGGAAGAGATATGGAACGGGGAGCCGATGGTGAATTACAGGAAACAGATAGTATCAGGCAATATAGAGAAAGTGTGTACGTTAAAACGTATCTATAAAGAGATACCTTTTGAATTGTTGAGGTAGAGGCTCTAGTGTAGTGTCCCTGAAATAACTTTACATTTGGATACCCAGATTTGAGGTGAT
>JAJAPY010000029.1 GCA_020523885.1 Candidatus Liberimonas magnetica
ATTGCTTCGCCTCTGGCTCGCAATGACAAACCTCACTTAACGAAGTAGTGCTATATATTGCAACAAAAAGCTAATCTGACTTAACAAAATGGTGTTAGTTTATGATTATATCTAAAGATAAAAACATCATAAAAGCTGCTGAGCTGCTTAAAAAAAGCAGGAGCGCGCTTTTTATTACAGGGGCGGGGATATCGGCTGAATCGGGGCTTCCTACTTATAGAGGGGTAGGCGGGCTTTATAAAGAGAAGGTAACTGAAGACGGGATACCCATTGAGATGGCACTTGCCGGGGAGACGCTTGAAACCAGGCCTGAGATAACATGGAAATACCTTTCGCAGATAGAGAAAAACTGCCGCAAGGCAAAGTATAACAAGGCGCATGAGATAATCGCCAAGATGCAGGAACATTTTGAAAGAGTATGGGTGCTGACGCAGAACATAGACGGATTCCATAAGGATGCGGGTTCAAAAAACATAATAGACATACACGGGGATATCCACAAGATACTCTGCCCGAAATGCGGGTGGAGAAAAACAATTCAAAGTTTTGATGAGATAAAGATCCCGCCCGCCTGCCCGTTGTGCAAGAATACAGCAAGGCCTGATGTCGTGTTTTTCGGCGAGATGCTTCCATACGAGAAGGTGCAGGTTTTAGATGAAGAACTTAACAAGGGATTTGACATATATTTTTCAGTCGGGACCACAAGCGTATTTCCTTATATCCAGGAGCCGGTACACCTGGCAAAAAGAAGCGGCAAGCCGAGTATCGAGATCAATCCGGACCAGACAGAAGTATCAGATATAGTTGATATAAGGTTTCCTATGGGCGCTGTAGATGCTTTAAGCGCTATCTGGGAAAAAATTGAATAAATTATAAGCCTGCTGTCGAATTCTTCTTTCTGTCATTGCGAGCGTTAGCGAAGCAATCTCAAAAATATATTATCGTCGTAAAGTAGATTGCCACGTCGTCCTTTGGACTCCTCGCAATGACACTTTAGGAGTTCGGCAACAGGCTCTTATATAAATCAGCAGAGGAGCTCCATTGGAATATTTGATAATATGTATTGTAGCGATTTTTTCATCCGGTTTGACATTGTTCACCGGGTTCGGCCTGGGAACCATACTTACTCCCGTGTTTGCGATATTTTTTCCTGTACCTTTAGCAGTAGCTGCTACAGCAGTGGTGCATCTTACCAATAATCTCTTTAAGATCCTGCTTGTAGGACGTTCTGCTAATAAAAGCGTCATTATACGTTTTGCGTTTCCCGCAGTTATAGCTGCGCTGTTCGGCGCATCTCTTCTTACATACACAGCATCACTTCCGGCAGTAACATCTTATTCTTTCGCAGGCAGGGTCTATGAAATTACTCCGGTTAATTTAATAATAGGTATGTTAATTGTCCTGTTTTCCATCTTTGAACTTGTCCCGAAATATGAAAACCTGACATTTGACACTAAATATATGGTTTTTGGCGGGTTATTGTCCGGTTTTTTCGGGGGATTATCAGGCAATCAGGGGGCATTCCGTTCGATGTTCCTTTTAAAGGCAGGCCTTGAAAAAGAGGAGTTCATCGGCACGAATGTAGTTTCAGCCGTGATAGTTGACATCGGAAGGTTAGCTGTCTATGGAGCAGGTTTTTATGCTGCCGGATTCAGCGCCGTGGCTGATACCGGAGGGCTTATTTTAGCTGCGGTTGTGTCTGCGTTCCTTGGAGCTTTTCTTGGGAAAAAGATATTGAATAAAATTACACTGCGTGCAGTAAATCTAATCGTCGGGATAATGCTCATCCTGCTCGGATTTGCCTTAAGTTTGGGAATTATATAAGAGTTTTTTACTATAGCTTTATTCCTGTGGCTGGGTTGCGTTGTAGGTGTATGAAGTAACTATACCTTTGTCATTGAACCTGACAACAAGGTCCTGCGTGCTTGCTTCTTCAAATAAACTGTAGAGATACCTGCCGTAAGTCCAAGTCCTTTTTCCGTCTTCTATACCTGTCCTCCAGGGCGAGCCGAACATCTCTTTTATATCGTCCTGAGAGGTTTTTCCTATCTGTATATTGGGGACCTGAGAAACATTGAACTCGCGGCCAACCGTAGCGCAGCCAGCAGAGAACACACAAAAAAATAAAACCATAATTATAAATAAATCTGTAAATGTCCAAAATTGTGACTTGCAAGATGTGCTTTTCATTATTTCACTCCTTATTTATTGTAAAACTATTATAATAAAATATTATTGATACCGTCAAGGGGAGGGAGAGGGAAATAGAGAATAATTGAAAAATATATGCTTTTTTGTTTTAATAATACAGCCATGAAAACAACAGAGCTAGGAAAGAATGCCCTCAAGCTTAATTTATTTCTTTTTGCCATTTTATGTTTTTCTAATGGCACAGTACCGGCATACGGAAACCGTAACAAACCCGGGCCGGAAAGAATAATGCAGGTTGCTTTTATTATGTCCGAGCCGTCAACCGGTTCCGATGAAGAAAAAATAGACCTTGAGAGCTTAAAGACACCCTTGTCCGTTCAAGGGATAAGGTTTACCGGCATACTTCCTAAAAAGATCAGCAAGAATGCCTTGGAGAAATTCGATATTATCATTCTGCCGAATATATCGGCAAAATATTTGAAACCTGATAAGCTAAATTCGATCAGGGCAGCAGTAAATTCCGGATCGAACATAGTTTTTGACGGAGAATCAGCTCTTGTTGAAAAGTTAGGTATTGAAATTGAAAAAAAACCTATAAATGTAGAAGAGATACGCGACCTCCAGTTCAAAGATATTCCTTTATATTGGAGAACACCCGCCAAAGTAAGGCCTGTCGTTAAATCGCCGAATAACGACCTTCAGGTCCTGTGTATCGAAGAAAGCTCAAAAGCCCCGCTCGTAGTATCCGGCAAATACGGGAAAGGAAAATTCATTTATTTTTCGCCCCTGTTCGACCCTGAATCGGGGAAAGGGTACTCGAGGTTCCCGTACCTTATAGAAATGCTTTCAAAGGTATTCGGGTATGAACGCCTGGCCCAGCGGAAAATAGCCGCCATGTATTATGACCCGGGCAACAGGGACTTTCAGGATATAGAAAACACTGTCAAGCTGTGGCGCAAGAACGGCGTGCATACGGTCTATGCAGGCGGATGGTACGGCCGGGAATTTGATTACGAGAAGTTAATAAGGTTTTGCCATCAAAACGGGATTTTAGTCTGCTGCTGGCTTGAGCTTCCCATGGCCGGCAAGGAATTTTGGGATGAACACCCCCAGTGGCGCGAAAAAACCGCGGTTTTAAAAGATGCAAAGATAGACTGGCGTTACCTTGTGAACCTTGCAAATGAAGATTGCAGGATAAAGGTTTTTAAAAACATAGAAGAGCTTCTTAACAAGTATGACTGGGACGGGGTAAATCTAAGTGAGCTTTATTTTGAATCTACTGAAGGCACAAAAGACCCGGACAGGTTTACTCCGATGAATGATGATATAAGGAGAGAATTTAAAGATGAATACGGTTTTGATCCTCTTGATATATTCGATAAGGATAGCGGGCATTACTGGAAGGCAAACAACAGCGACTGGGAAAAATTTGCGGATTTCCGCATAAGCCTTTGTAACCGCATAAAAGCTTATTGCCTGGAACTATTAGCTGAGATAAGGAAAAATAAAAAAGACTTTGAGATCATCATAACCGCTATGGACGCTTCATCAAGCCCTTTCCTTGAATATAATATAGCCGAGGATACGGATTACCTTTTAAAATTGCAGGAAAAATATGACCTTACGCTTCAGGTACAGGATGAATGGATGTTCTGGAACGGGAAACCGGAAAGGTATTTTTTTCTAGGGAATTATTACAGGCAGTATGTCAGCGAGCCCCACAGATTCGAGCTCGATTTTAATGTGGTTGAATGCCATGAAAAAGGGGAAGGGGGCCTGCCAAGCCAGAAACCTTCGGGAGAGGAAGTGCGCCAGGTAGTTTATAACATGGGTTTAAATAATGCAAGGCCCGTATTCTATGCGGAAGACAGCATATACGAGCAGGATTTTGAGAATATAAATACCGTTCTTGCACGGGATGTATCGGTCCTTAAGAAGAGCAGCGCTAAATGGGAGATAAACACCCAGTACAAAGTTGAGATAAGAACAGCTAAGAAAGGCCAGACTATTTTGATGGACGGCAGGATCTGGCGCGCGGGTTACGAAGATGCTGTCGTAGTCCCCAGAGGCAGGCATACTTTAAGGTTCTTGCCACAACCTGCAAATCATGAATTGCTGGTAATTAAACCGAGACTTATTTATATCTCGGCTGAATTAATATCTGCTAATTTCTTTGACAACTCGGTCGAGCTTTCCTACGAAGAGTATTATTCTTCCTGCTATTTGATACTGAACAGAAAACCTGAGCAGGTATTCATCGACAATAAACTGGAATACTGCCCTGTCTATGAAGACAAAGAAGGCTCTTCTGTAAAATTACCGAGCGGTAACCATTCTGTTAAGATATTCCTGCCTAAGTAATGCCTGCGGTTTGCCGGTAAAAAACAATGTTAATTCAATTTAAAAAATAATCTTAAAATAATGTATTTTAGACGATATGTAAAGCGAAGGAGCATACTGTTTGTTCTTGTAATGAGAAGGAATATATTGTATAATTAAAACCGTAAAATGGAGCTGCAAAGGCTTGAATAAACCTGTCTATGAGACTTAAATTAAAATTTACCTTCCTTATAAGTTTGTTAATAGTTGTAACCGTTAGTTTTGTTACCGGTTTTATGTTCATTACCGAGACCAATTTCCTTGAAAATGAAATGGAAATAATCCGTTATGATATGATAAAAAGTTTTGCTAACGTCACAAAGGACTCCTTAGTCGGGAATGATAAGATTTCCTTACGGAATTATCTGCATCTTTTAAAGAATACAAAAGGTTTCAGCTATGCGATGGTCATGGACAATAAAAATGTCGTAATTATGCATACGGATTCATTCCTCGTAGGTACGATATTGAACGACCCTGTCTCTAATAGAGCCCAGAACACCGATAAGTTTCTAGCGCAGAAGTATACTATGGAAAACGGTTTCCCTATACTTGACCTTGCTTACCCTGTTGCCATAAGCAATGTAAGGATAGCTTTAGTGCGCATAGGGTTTAACCGCGACATGCTTGCAGGAAAGGTCACCGATGCCCTGGCGTCGATCCGCAGGCGTATTTTGGGTATAACTCTCCTGGGGCTGGTCGTGGGGCTTACAGGCACCTTTATCCTGACCGGTATGATGGTAGAGCCTATCAACATAATCGCAAAAGGGGCACAGATAATCGGCAAGGGGAATTTGAGCCACGTTATAAATATTTCCAGCGATGATGAGCTGGGAGACCTGGCCAAAGCATTTAACAGCATGAGCAATAAACTTAAAGAACTTGACCAGTTAAAGAGCGATTTCGTTTCAAGCGTTACCCATGAACTTCGCTCGCCTCTTCTTTCCTTAAGGATGTACATAGACCTTTTTTTAAAAGGCACTGCGGGTGCAGTGGCCGATAAACAGAAGGAATATTTAACAATAATGCACAACTGTGCGGAACGGCTGCATCATTTCATCGATGACCTGTTAGATATAGCCAAAATAGAACGCGGAAAGATGGAAGTAGTCCCTAAGGAAACAGACATAGTTCCTGCGATCAGGGATATCATACAGCTGTTTAAACCGCAGACCGACAATAAATCCATTAAATTAAAGACGGATAAAGTTGAGAATTTACCTTTGGTTAAAGCTGACCCTGAGCGGACAAAACAGGTATTGACGAATTTATTAAGCAATGCCGTGAAGTTTACTCCGGAAAACGGCACGATAACGGTCAGCGCTTGTGTAAATGATCCCTTAGGCCGGCTTGAAATATCAGTTATTGATACCGGGATAGGCGTACCAAAAGATAAGTTAGTCAGTATTTTCAACAAATTCGAACAGGTCAAAATAGCCAGGGATTATATTACAGGCCCGAAAGGGACCGGTCTCGGCCTTGCGATAATTAAAGGCCTTGTGGAAGCACAAGGCGGCGTACTATGGGTACAGAGCGAACTCAACGAGGGCAGCATTTTTACCTTCACTCTGCCTCTGGTAAATAATAGACAGTAATTAGTTGATAGTTCAGAGTTTAGAGAAAAACCAAAGACTCTAAACCTTAAACGCTAAGCTTATTTAGTGTTTAGGGTTTCTTCAAGGGTTTTCTGGCCGGAGAAATATTATGGCAAATGAAAAAATCTTGATTATAGATGACGATGCCTACATCCAAAATGCATGTTCCGATTTTTTGCGCTCCCAGGGTTATGCCGTTTCAGTTGCAGGTACGGGCGAAAAAGGAGTTGAACTTTTAAACGGATCAAGTTTTGAGCTTGTTATAACAGATTATAAGATGCCGGGAATGGACGGTTTGGAAGTTTTAAAGTACGTTAAAAAGAATTATCCCAAAACCGATGTGATCATCATAACTGCCTACGGCACGATCGAAAATGCGGTTAAAGCTATGAGCCAGGGGGCGTATGATTACCTTGCAAAAAACTTTACATTAGATGAACTGGAAATTGTAGTCAAACGGTGCCTTGAAAAACAGCAGTTGGCCGTACAGGTCAGCGAATTAAAGGAAGTCGTTAACCTCTATGAAGTGAGTAAAGCCATAAATTCGCTGATGGGGCTTGATGACCTCCTTAATCTGATCCTAAAGCTTTTAAGCGACACTTTATCCGCTGATTCCGGCTCCATCATGTTATACAATCCGGAGACAAGGGAATTGAAAGTCAGGGTTGCCATCGGCCCTCAAAAAGACTTCTTAATAGGAAAAAGGATCCTGCTCGGGTCCGATTACGGGACTGAACAGGGCATTACCAGCAATGACCAGCGGTTCACGGTAGTTACAAATAGCCCGGATATCCGCTCTACTCTGACGTTACATCTCAGCCGGAAGAACACCCTTTTTGGCGTGATCCATCTGGAACGGACAAAAGATGCGAAATTCACCCGGCGGGACGAATATCTTTTGTCCATATTCGCTGCAGAAGCTGGTGTAGCTATAGAGAATGCTTATCTATATAACTCTCTTGAGAAAGAGAAAGAAGAGCTTAATGCCATATTTGTAAATATGGCGGACGGTTCTATAGCAATGGATACATCCTTTGGCATTTCGCGGATGAATCATGCCGCGGAAGTCCTTTTAGGCATTGATTCCAAAAATAACATTGGGAAGAATCTTATTGAACTGCTGGTTGATTTCCGGCCTTCGGTATTATGGGATGTGTTCGCGAAAAATACCGACCAGATCATACAGTTTGAACTTAAAAGGACTAAAGGAAAGGCGATATACCTGGGAGTCGTAGCCACCAGGATCTTCGACAAAGAAAACAACCCGGTCGGTTTCATCTGGGTTTTAAGGGACATAACCGAAGAAAAAAAGGAAGAGAAACATAAAAATGATTTCCTTGCCCTTATTACGCACAAATTCAAGACGCCGCTGACGTCAATAATCGGCTATACGTCTATATTAGTCGACCGTTTAAAGAATCCCGAAGACCGTACTCTTGTGGCGCTAAATACTATCCGCAGCCAGGGTGACCTCCTGGATGAACTGGTTGACAGCCTGATAGAATTTACCCTTATAGATTCGGAATTTATACAGCTTAACCTTGAAACTGTCAGCCTTAAGAGCGTTTTGAGCATCTGCAGAAGTAATTTTTCAAAGGTAGTAAATAATGTCAAAGCAGAATTGATAATTGATGAAAATACCGGGCAAGTACCTCCGCTCTGCATAGACAGGGAAAAGATAATCGTAGTTTTAGAAAATCTGATTAGGAACGCAGTAAGGTTTAATGATAAAGCTGAAAAGGAAGTGCATATAAGCGCTGAAACAACGGATGAGAAATTTATAACAGTAAACATTAAGGATAACGGGAACGGCATGCCTGCAAAAGAATACGAAAACGTATTCAAGAAATTTTACCAGATAGATGAATACGCTACTGGGCAAATAAAAGGCATGGGGTTAGGCCTTGCTCTGGTTAAACGTATAATAGAGATACACGGCTGTAAAGCCTGGGTTAAGAGCAGTAGTGTAGGAGAAGGAAGCACTTTTGCCGTAACACTGCCTAGACGCCAGGAAAGCCGGTAACTGCTATTCTCTTGTATCGAGAATGCAAAATGCAAAGTGAAAAATGTAAAATTATGGTGTCCGCAAGAGCAGACTTATTTAAAACAATCCCGCAAAGCGGGATACATTAATTTTACATTGAAATTAGCCGCCAGAAGCGTGCTTCATCTGTTTCTTAAAAATGAACTAAAATCCATTTTATGTTAAAAAAAAATACAAAACATATTTTTATTCTTGTATCTCTACTGCTTTCCGCGTGTTCGCAGCCTAAAGGTTTTCCTGACAATGCAAAATTATGCGGGAATTATTTCATAAGCTGTATAGGTGTCAAAAAAAACATGTATCACTGCAGGATATATACCAGGTGGAGCAAAAGACTGATAGCGGATAAAAACTATGTATACCCTTTTTCTTACCAGAACATAAGCGAGCCTGACCTAGCGAAAAGAATAACCAGATGTGAAGGGGATGTCATATATTTTGACAGGACTAAGAAGCTCGTTGCAACAAATATGCCGGAAAATGCAGAATGCATACAGGGTGCAAAAGGCGGCGTGTGGGTAGACTGCAAAAGAACAGATGATAAGAATAACAGGTATGTCTGCATAGTCTATGATATAAAAGGCGCGAATATAATTTCAAGCGGGGAATACGTCCTAAAGAGGTTCGGCTGGGATGCCGGGACCGGAAAGGTAAGATATGTAAATGCAAAAGAGCTGAAGGACAGGCTAACTCTTGTTTATTACGGAGGCGTCGGTATCTCTGTAAGGAATAAGCTGGTCCTTTTACCGGATGGCTGGGTAGATTACCCTAACCCTGAAAGTTCGCACGGCGGTACACGCGTGAAATATGACAGCCAGGCTAATATAATAAAAGAAGAAACTTACTGAAACTTCAGTAATAAGCTGTAAGGATTAAGTTATAAGTTTAAAAAACAGTATGGATATAATATTTTTTAGGGGGAAACCTATGAAAATAAAGAGCTTTTTTGTTGTCTTAACGTTCCTTTTAACTGTTCTTTCCGGATTTTGCCTGGCCCAGGAAAATGAGGACGGGATAAAGGACGCTATGGTCTTGTCAAACAGCGGCAAATCCGGCCAGGCTGTTGAAAAATTAAAGCAGATCATCGGTCAAAGGCAAGGGCAAGAAAAATCGACCGCTCAAATGCATCTTGGGTTCGTGTATTTTAAAGACCGGCAATTTGACAATGCACTAAATGAGTTTACAGGAGTCCTGACGGTAGATAAGGACAGAACCCTGGCTTATTATTATCTGGGCCTGATCTATGAAGCAAAGGCTCTTAGCGAAACCGATTTACAATCCAGTAAAGAACAAAAGTTGAAAGCTTTACAGGCTTGGCAGGAGTTTTTAAGATGCGCGGCGATAACTGAAAAGAAGGCAGAGGCACATAAAAATAGAGGGATGAACAAAGAAAATGACCTGAAACTTGCCGAAAGGCATATCCAGATGCTTAAGGAGATGCTGGGAAATGAATAAAGCGTTTTTAAATATACTAATCTTCATTGTTTCTGCGGTTTCCCTTAATTCCTGCATAGTACAGTCAACAGTTCTAAAACCTGATTATGATTTTAACAAAATAAAAAGGGTAGCAGTAATTGATTTTCAGAACGCCCCGAATGACCCTGTGTCCGGTGCTATGGCTCAGGACCTTTTTATAAAATATATGCTCTTAGCCGGGTATAATGTTGTTGAACGCGGCGAACTGGAGCAGATATTGAAAGAGAGGCACATAGCGCTTTCAGGTATGGTTGAACCAAAAGAGGCCAAAACTTTAGGCAGGATTTCAGGAATAGACGCTATAGTAACAGGTTCTGTGCAGCAGTTTATACCTGAAAACTATTTTTATGAAGGTGGGAACCCGCGGTTCATAGCTGCACAGGTAGGTGTTACCGCAAGGATGATAGATGTCGGAACCGGAGAAGTGCTATGGTCCGGTTCAAATTCTTATGACGGCATGAATACACAGATCGCTTCTGAATATCTGATATCTTCCATTGTGCGGCAATTTAAAAAAGATATTAGTATCCCTAATTAAAAACAGGCGCTTCGCGATAAAAGACAGACATTTAAATCCGATTGAAAATCTCCGGAACTCCCGGCTTATGCTCCCTTAAAAGTGGCAACGTAACAAAATTTACAATAAATTTACATATGTTACTGATATTTTTTACATATAACATATATTAATATTAAATCACTATATAGATATAATGAAATATATAAAGTAATTGATTTTTCAGAAATATATGCTAAAACTGTATTGAGATTATGAAAAGAATCGCATATCTAGTCATTGTCTGTTTAATCTTTCAGGTACTAGGTGTATTGTTCCAGGATAAAACAAAGGGCTGTGATGATATCAGTAATACCATATCAGCGCAGAAAGATGTTTTCCTTTCTCTATGCCTGTCACAAGTCGCAGATTTTTCCGCAGGTATGGTCACTGGAAACAACGCAGCACCTGCCCCGACCCAGCATAAATCCGACAACGAAAAGAAAAAAGACACTAAAGACAGCGGCGGGCTTATTTGTACCGTATCAAATTATTCGGGGACGATAAGCGGCTCTGTTTTAAAATCCGTAAATAGTGCTGGCAACACTGCGGTTGATCTCGGCAGCGAAATAGCCGGTTTTGAACAAATATCGCCTCACTTGTTTCAAGGGTTAAGTATTTTTCTGTGTTTTTTATGTATAATGTTATTCTATTCAATGCCCAGAGGCGACATAGATTACAGTGCTATAATCATGCTATATAGAGCAGTTAGATCCCGGCTTACCTTTATGCCGGGATTTTTATTTTATATGAGAAAAGTGAGCTTTAAAAAAACAACCGCTGTCTTAACTACAATAATTTTTGTGTATTCATCTGTTTTAAGCCAGCCTTTACTGGCGGCAAAAGAGAGAATAGACAATAACAGGGAATATAAAAATATATTCGATGGCCTTGTGCTCCCGGCGTCTTACGGAAGAATTACAGATTCATACTTCGTTCGGGGAACCAAAAACGGGGAAGAAGGCAATTATGCGCCGCATCCGGTCGTTGTCAACATTCAGGACCTGCACTGCCATCCTGAAGTACAGCGTAATATCTCAAAGATAATTGAATTACTTGATCAAAAGTACAACCTTAAAAATGTCTATGTAGAAGGAGCTTGCGGTAAAGTAGATACAGCCTGGCTTACTCAGATAGGGGGTAAGGAGTTAAAAAACAAGATTGTTAATTCTTTGATAGACAGCGGCAAGCTTACCGGGGCCGAGTACTATTCAGTAACTTCCGGCAGGACAGACCTTTTGATCGGTGTTGATGATAAAAAACTTCATACAGACAACCTGGTAAGATTAAATACAATTACAGAGAAGCAGGATAATATGCAAAATCAGGCGGCAAAGCTTGATAATGATTTAGAAGGATTAAAGAAAAGGTATTATAATGACCCGAATATGATGTTTGAAAAAATAGTGGCCAAGCATAAGAACGGTAATATAGAAGTAAATAGATATTACATGACATTGCTTAAATATGCGAAAAAACTTGATATAAACTACCTCAAGTTTAAAAATGTTATTGAATTTATAGACGCTTTTGAAACAAGGGATAAGCTTAATTATAAGAGTATCAGCAGAGAGCTGCAGGGATTTATTACCGTTCTAAAACAAAAACTTCCCTACAGCGCCTATAATATGCTTGCCGCTAATACGGCAAATTTTTCACAAGCTAACACACTCTATGTGTATTTGGCAAAGATAGCTAATCAATATCCGTCCATTATAAAAGATTATCCTAACCTTCAACAGTTTTTCAGGCATATAGAGATAACCCAAAAGGTTAATCCTGTTGAGCTTGTTAGAGAAGAGCAAAAACTAGTAGATGAGATCAGATTAAAGCTTGCAGTAAAAGAAAGCGAACGGGAAATAGTATTTTTGAATGAGTTTTCAAGGTATTTAAAGGATTACCTGGCATATAAGGTTTCAGTTAAAGACTATGAATATGTCAGTAAAAATCTTTCAAAATTTGAATTGTTCTATAAAAAATATGTAGGGGATAGCAAACTGTCCTCAATGGCTCTATATATCTCATTACTTAAGGATTATTACAAGGTAAACTTAGAGAGGAACAGCCGCCTTCTCAGCAACTGTTTTACCTCTAATAAAGCAAAACCGTTTTCTTCTCAAATTGAGCAGGTGAATACTTTGATCTCCGGTCAAAACCTGAACGATGAAATAGAAGCTAATGGCGTAAACATTTCAAAACTGCTTGATAATTCAGAAATATTGGTGTTAGTTACCGGCGGGTTCCACACAGACGGAATCAAGGACTTACTTAAGGAAAAAGAAATATCATATATTACCATAACTCCCAATGTGACAAAGGATACATTAGCATCGGAATCAATATACAAAAAGCTGCTTAAAGAGCAAGGCGGATTCTTTACCAAATCCATGTCTGGCAGCACAGGAGATTCTGCATTCAAATCAGATGGTTCCGGTAACAGTGCTTTTATGGCAGGAACATCCGGTTTTGCATGCAGTAATATTCTTTGCGGGCTCCAGCTTGAACTGTTTTCAGAGTCCGTAAAAATAGGGGTAGATAATCCGGAATTCCTGTTTAATGCAGGAAATACACTGTTCCAGCTTGCCATAAAGAACGGCGCTGACCCTGAAACTATACATGTTTCAATAGCTGCACTGCTTGAAGATCAGTATAAAAAGGCATATAAAGAGGCAGGAAAAGGTATAAAAACCTATCAAAATATGAAACTCTCTTCAAAAGTAGAGAGGTCGCAAGAAGGCTATAAACTGACATTAGTTATCAATAATTCGGCAAGCAGTTTAGAGAAAACAATAGCAAGCAAACCGGTTACTATTAATAGGCAAGGAGAGGTCATTGAAGATTCTCTTGCAGATATGCAAAATATCCAATCTGGAGTTGCAGTAAGTAATGGAACTTATAAAATATTAATAGATTTTATTAATAAGGTCAAAATAAGTAAAGCTTTTGTTCCTATTCAGGCCATGGGTGCAGCGGTTAAAACCGCTGTACGTAAGATATTTGAAGGAATTTTTGGAAGATTAAAAGTTAGAACTAATGAAGAAAAAGAAGCGTGTCTAGGATCTTTAATAGCAGCAGGAGTAGATAAGAAAAAAGCGGAAACCCTGCTGAATAAAATAGCAAAAAACAGAAAAGAACATGCATATTTAGCCTACACGGCATTAAAAGAACTGGCAAATTCTGTGACAACAAATGAGTTAGCCAAATCAGTAATTGATATAACTCTTTTGAACACAATAGCAGACAACTCCGAATGGAACATATCCTCAGCCTACCAAGCATTACAAAAACTGGTATACTCTGTTAAAACAAATAAGTTAAACGAATCAGTACTTGATAAAGACCTTTTAACCACAGTAGCTGCCAATGCCAAACATGAGACAAATGCAGCCTATAAAACATTACAGGAGATAGCAGAATCTAAAGATTTAGACACGTCAGTATTAAATATAGACCTTTTGAGAGCAATAGCAGCAAATACAAAACAGGAATTTGTTTCTCAAGCCTACCAAGCCTTAAAAGACCTGGCAGAATCTAAAAAAATAGACAAAGCAGCGCTTGATATAAGGCTTTTAACCACAATAACAAACAAGGCAGGGTGGAATACAAATAAAGCCTACGAAGTATTACAAGTTATGGCTGAGGCCGGTGCAGTGGATCAGATAAACGTAGAAGCTGTATCAGCCCTTTTTTCTATAATAGAAGACAATGTAGGGAAAAGTGCGTTTTCAGCCTACAGAGCCTTAAAGGCTCTGGCAAAGGCCGGTGCAGTGACTAAAGATAACCTCAATGATGTAGCAACTTTTTTAACCAAAATAGAAGACGATGCGAGGGACTATAAATATGAAGCCTACCAGACGGTGCGAGTCTTGGCAGAAGCCAAAGCAGTGAATAAAGACAACCTGAAAGATATAGCAGGCCTTTTATCAACAATACCAACCGGCGTTGAGCTTAAAGCTGGACATGCCTTCTGGGCATTACAAGCTCTGGCAGCAGCTGGTTCGGTGAACTACGGAAATATAAAGGATGTGGCAGCCCTTTTTACTACAATTATAGACAACGCAGAGGGCAATGAATATAGAGCTTTCCAGGCATTACAAGAGCTGGCAGATTCGAAAAATATCGACAAATCAGTACTTAATATAAACTTGTTAACCATAATAGCGGCCAACGCGAAATCAAACACACCTTCAGCCTACCAAGCATTGCAAGCGCTGGCAGTAGAAGCACAACCAAAAAAGATAAAGCTTGAACTCGGAATAATGGCAGAAATGATAGGCATAAATGAAACAAAAGAAATTGGCGGCGAGCAGGTTGTGCTAAAGATGCTGCCGGCTATGGTAGTGAGCTATTTGAACAAGTTAGCCTACGCTATAGAACACAAGAATATCGATAATGACAATATACCACAGAAAACCCGGCAGTCAGGGTATGACGCAATTTTAGAAGAGGATGTGCCCGGCGCTAGTTCTCAGTCCCTGGGTATGGCAGTGCTAACTGTAGTACTCAAGACGCTTAACGAAATCTTTGGAGCAACACTTACAGGTGAAAACCTGCAGGCTGTTGCGGTTGTGTTAAGCAAAGCTATTTTGACAAGCGGGAACCTGCCTGTTTCACGGAGCGTAATCAAGAATCTCAGCAAGCCAGAACATAAAGCCTTTGTTGATAAATATAAAGCCGAAGGTAAAACAATAAGAGTCTGCAAGGGCGACGGCCCGGCAGGAAGCATGTATATAAGCCCGGGCGTTTATGGTTTTGCAACTTACGATGCATCAGTTGACACTTACTTTGTATCCGAAGGTTTCTTTGAAACCTTTAAAACCGATGCGGAACACGGAGCGGCAATTAACCATGAAAAGAGCGAGTATGACTGGCTGAAAGCTAACCCGGGAAAGACGTTTGAAGATTACCACAAAACAGTAGCTGATCCCGAAGAACTGCAGCTGATCAAAAAAACAGAAAGCCTTATCAAGCCCGCCATAGAAAAAATAAAATTCAAAATAACCGATGCCGTCCGGGTTTCACTTATTACAAACTTTAAAATCAAACTGTCAGTTGATACGGCGACAAGCCTGGTAGAATTAGCCGGCTTAAGGAAGGAGAGCAGAGCAACAGCGTCACTGACAGGAAGTAAAAGAAGAAACATAGATACATGTTTAATAGCCTTAATAGCAGCGGGAATGAATGCAGAAAAAGCAGGAACGCTACTTAATAAAATAGAGGCCAACGCAGGGGGCAGAGAAAATGAAGCCTACAAGGCATTAAAAGAGATAGCACAGGCTAATGTAGTAAATCAGGAAAGCTTGAATGATCTAAAAAAATACATTTCAGACAGGATAGCAAATGGAACTATGTCGGCTGAAGCAGCAGAAAAAAAGTATCAAGAACTGGAAGCTCTGGCAAAATCGAGGGATTTGGAAGGGTCAGTGCTCAATATAGAACTTTTAAATAAGATAGCAGATAATGCAGGCAGTTATATGCCTGATGCTTTTATAGAATTACAGGAGCTGGCAAAACATACATCTTTAATTAATATAAATCTATTAACCACGATCGCAGACAAAAACTCAGGGGAGTATATAGCTAATACTTTCAGAGAATTAAGAGCAGCGATAGATATTGTGATAAAAGAAGATTTAAACAGGTCAATAATCAATCTGGCCCTTTTAAATACCATGGCATCCCGCTCCGGAATGTTCATGAGCGAAGCCTTACAGGCGCTTCTTGGACTGGCAGAAGCTGTGCAGCAAAAAGGTTTAGATGAAGTAGTACTCGAGAAAGACTTTTTAACCGCGATAGCAGCCGGCACCGGGGAATATGCATACCTGGCCTATGCTAGATTGCAGATGTTAGCAGAGCTCAAGGCAGTGAAAAAAGAAAACCTTTATGGCATACAAACCATTTTTTCCAAAATATCGACCGCCGAAGGTCAAGATGCCTATTTTACCTGGGAAACACTGAAAGTATTAATACAAACCGGTGCAGTAAATGAAGGCAACCTGAAGGATTTACCAAACCTTTTCGCCGCAATAGCGGATAACTTTGCGAATGAAAATGAAATCCACAAGGCAATACACGCGCTTGCAAAATCTGTAAAAACAAATAAATTAGATAAATCAGTACTTAATATAAAGCTTTTAACCGCGGTAGCAGACAATGCCATGAAGGATGCACCTGCAGCTTATAAAGCTTTACAGGCACTGGCGGAATCGAAATCCGTAGTCGATGTAGAACTTTTAACAGCAATAGCAGCCAATGCTGGGCCGTTTGCATTTGCAGCCTATGGGGCATTACAAAGGTTATCGATGTCCGTGGAAGAAAATGAATTAGATAAGTCAGCTCTTGTAGGCCTTCTAACCGCAATAGCGGCCAACGCAAGCTATAACACGTATGAAGCCTACGAGATATTACGGGCAATGGCAGAAGTTCATGCTGTGAACAAAGACAACCTGGACGGCCTAAAAATCCTTTTTACCAAAATACCAGTCACAAAAACTTCTTTTCTTGGAAATGACGTATACAAAACATTAAAAGAACTGGCAAAATCCGTGAAAATAAATAATCTGGATATAGCGATACTTGATATAAACCTTTTAAACACAATAGCAGCCAAAGCCGGGAATCATGCACATAAAGCTTATAAGGCATTACAAGCGCTGGCGGAGGCTAAGATAGTCAAAGAAGAAAGCCTGGATGATGTAAAAAACCTTTTTACCGCAATAGCAGACAGCGCCAAAGATAAAGCACCTGATGCATACGATGCATTGAAACTGCTGGCAGTAGAAGCACAAACAAAAAGGATAAAACTTGAACTCGGTATAATGGCAGAAATGATAGGCATAAATGAAACAAAAGAAATTGGCGGCGAGCAGGTTGTGCTAAAAATGACGCCTAAAACAGTAGTAAAATATTTAACCCTGTTACAAGAAGGTATAGTATCCGAATCAGAAAAGGTCAAAATCACCAATGACAATATAAAGCAGAAAACCCGGCAGTTAGGGTATGACGCAATATTAGAAGATGAAGAGCCCGGAGATAACGTACCGTTAGCATCGGTATATAATACAGAAGCGATAGAAAAGTGGGGAGAAGATTCACTGCCGTACAAGTTGTATACAAGCCTAGTGATAAATTGGGAGATAGTGTTAAGCATACCGTTACTTAACTGGGCTGCGTACATACTGATAACGTATTTTGACCCTTCAAGGGTAGTCAAACACGGTCATTTGGCGCTTGGGGTAGGGACAGCAGCGCTGGCAGCAGGTGTATGGTTCGGCGGCTGGTCTATACTTGCAGGAGCGATATTCTTTATCACAGCGAGTGCGTATGTGTTTAGCGGAATACACAAGGACAGAGAAGGGTACGCAGTAAAAGGCAAAGAGCGGGCGTGGCTGTTCGGGGTTGGGTCGGTGCTTACCGGCGCACTGTTATTGCCGTATTTATTGTTTTCTCTTCCGGTGTCTATAGAGCTGGCAGAGAGGCTGAATTTAAGTTTCAGCAATACGCTATGGTACGGAGCTGTACTTAACACGCTTGCGGTGCATACGCCGTACAATACCTTTGTGCAGTTGTTCAAGGACATCCTGCCGCCCTGGTTAAGAGAGGCGTCAGTAGCAGGAGAAAAAATTACTTACAGAAAAAAGTGTTTAAGGTCTTTAGTAGAGGCAGGAGTAGATGAGAAAGAAGCGGAAGCTCTGCTGGATAAAATAGCAACCAACAATAAATGGACTATACCTTCAGCTTATCAAGCATTACAAGAGCTGGCAAAATCTGTGGAAACAAATAAATTAGACAAATCGATAGTTCTTGATATAACCCTTTTAACCACAATAGCAGCCAACGCAGGGAATAATACAGATCATGCCTACAAAGCATTACAGGAGTTAGCAGAATCTGCGGAAAGCAAATCGGTACTTGATAAAACCCTTTTAACCACAATAGCAGCCAACGGCAAATTGAATACACCATTCGCCTACCAGTCATTAAAAGCGTTAGCAGAATCTGTGACAAGAAATAAGATAGAAGACAAATCAGCACTTGATATAAAACTATTAACTGAAATAGCAGCCCAAACTGGGACCAAAGTATCTTCAGCTTATGAAGCATTAAAAGCATTAGCAGTGGCCGGGATAGTTAAACAGGAAAACCTGGATGATGTAAAAACCCTTTTAACTGAAATAGCAGCGGAAACCTATGGCGATATACATAAAGCTTATGAAGTATTAGAAAAACTGGCAAGAACCGGGATAGCGGATAAAAACAACCTGAAAGATGTAAAAAGACTTCTATCCAAAATAGTAGCTAACAGGTATGTAAATGAAACTTACAAAGCGTTACAAGAACTATTAGGATCTAAAGATATAGACAAAGCAATAATTGATATCACTCTTTTATCAACAATATTAACTAACTCAGGATATGATGCATTCTTCGCCTATAAAAGGTTGAAAACGCTCTTGGAATCAAAAAATTTAGACAGATCAGTACTTAATAGAGGCCTTTTGACTGCGATAGCAGAAAACGCAGGGAAAAGAGCATACGTAGCCTACCAGGCATTGAAAGGGTTTGCAGAATCTGTGGAAAAAAACATATTAGACAAATCTGTACTTAATATAAATTTTTTAACTGCAATAACTACCACAGCCAAAAATAATACCGATTCCGCCTATAAAGCATTACAAGCGCTCTTAGAAGCTGATATTGCGAAACAAAAAAACCTGAATAGTTTAGAAAATCTTTTTGCCACAATAACAGCCAACGCAGGAGAGCTTTATGCGGGTGAAGCTTACCAGGAAATAATGAAGCTGGCAGAATTGAAAGATTTTTACAAATCGGTACTTGATATAGGCCTTTTAACAACAATAGCAGCTAACACAAAAGAGGATCATGTTTATCAAGCCTACGAATCTTTAAAGGAGTTGGTAGAATCTGTTGAAAAAAATAAGTTAGACATATCATTTCTTGATATAAAATTTCTAACCACAATAGCAGCCAGCGCAGGGAATAATATAGCTTCAGCATACAAGATTTTACAAATACTTCTAGAAGCTGGTATAGTGAAAAACGGGAACCAGGATGATATAAAAACACTTTTTGCAGAAATAACAGACAGCGCCAAAGATAAAGCACCTGATGCATACAATGCATTGAAACTGCTGGCAGTAGAAGCACAAACAAAAAGGATAAAACTTGAACT